>NZ_UBIZ01000448.1:0-2634 GCF_900465275.1 Parafrankia sp. Ea1.12
GACGCCGACGACCAGCGGGAGACCGGCGGCGTCGGTGAGCACGTGCAGTTTCGAGCCGGCCTTGCCGCGGTCGACCGGGCTCGGACCGGTCAGCGAGCCCCGCTCGCTCGCACGCTCGCGGAGTCCACGATCGCCGAGGTCCAGTCCACGTTCCCTGCGTCGCCGTGGCGGTCGAGCACCGCCCGGTGCAGCCGGGGCCATAACCCCGCCCGGGTCCAGACCTGGAACCGGCGGTGCGCCGTCGGCGCCGACACCCCGAACGACGGTGGTAGATGCCGCCACGCACAGCCCGACGTCAGCACGTACACGACCGCGGTGAACACCGCCCGCTCGTCCACCGGAGCCGTGCCCCCGCCCTGTGGGCGCGGTGCGAAGGAGGGCAACAGAGGTTCCACGAGCTCCCAGAGTTCGTCCGGCACCAGCCGCAGGGCAAGGCGGTCGCTCACATCTCAAATCATGCAAGAAGATCCACTACATCCACGTGAGACACGCTCTTAGCTTGCCGCGCGCATCTGCCGATTGGTCTACGGCACCGTATGTCGGGGTTGGACGATTCCGCTGCAGGCTTAGCCCCCTACGTGGCTGGCTTCTCGGCCGGGACGTGCCGAGATATGCGCGTTTCGAGGCGTTCGGGGTCGTCAACGAGTTCGGTGGTGAGTGCTCGGTCGAGCGTGTCGCCGTGGTTGAGTACACCGGCGTGATGGGCGGTCCGCAAGGTGAGGCCAGTAAGAGATCGCTAGAACGACGGTTGTTGGTTCTCCGTCCTCGATGTGAGGTTGACGTGTCGGTTTCGTCTGTCACTGCCTCGGGTCGCATTGCCGGGGAGGAACACGAATTCGTCGCCGTCGAGGTCGAGACGGCCGTAGTGTGGTGCGGCGAAATGGGCTGGGAACAGCAGTGCGTCTTCTTCGTACAGCCTGCTGAACAGCCTCCGGCGGGTTTCTATGGCTGCTGCGAGGTCGTCGCAGCCTGGCAGGTGCAGCTTCGGCCTGGACACTTGGGCCGGGTGATGGAGCGCGTCCCCGGTGAGGTAGGCATGCGCACCCTCGGAGGTGAGGCGGAGCATCGAGTGTCCGAAGGTGTGACCGGGTGCTGCCTCGACCGACAGGCTCGGCGAGATCGGGTAGGGGGCGGAGATGATCTTGGCGAGGCCAGCTTCGACGACGGGACGTACGCATTCGTCGAACACGTTGAGGTCGCCAGTGGTGCCTGAGTCGGCCTGTGGGGCGCGGTCGGGGTCGGGTGAGCGTGTGTCCCAACGCCGGTATTCCGTGTCGACGAAGAGGTAGACGGCGTTCGGGAAGGTGGGTGTCCATCTCTCGTCGACGCGCATGGTGTTCCAGCCGCAGTGGTCGTGGTGCAGGTGGGTACAGAACACGACGTCGATTGTTTCCGCGGGTGCGCCGGCTGCGGCCAGGCGTTCGAGGTAGGGCAGGTCGAGGTCGTCGAAGTATGAGACGCCGCGCTTGCGGCCGTTGCCGTTGCAGGGGTCGACGAGCACGGTCAGGCCGTCGACGCGGACGACCCAGCTGTGGTTGGAGAACTGGAAGGTCATCGTCGCCGGGTCGAGGAATCCGTCGGGCAGCGGGGTGATGCGCCGAGCAATGAAGTCCTTGTCGTCTGTGAGTGCGATGAACGGGACGGGGAGGTATTGCTCTTCTACGCGGTCGATGCGGGCCGCGCCTACGCTGACGGTGGTGCCTGACGTTTCTGTCATGGGTTTACCCTTCCTCTTATGGCTGGGTCCCGAGACTGCCGTCGGTGGAGCTGGTCGGCGGCAACGCGCGGATCCATCGCGCGAGGCGGTCCCAGAGCAGGCGGCGGGTGCCGGCGGTGTTGTGGCAGTGCCCGGATTTCGGCAGCACGAACAGGGTGACGTCGAGGGAGGAGTAGTAGGCCCGGGCCTCGTCGTGGTGGCGGGGTGTGGAGTCGCGTTCGCCGAGGCCGATGAACACCGGGCAGCGGAGGCGTCCCGCGTGGTCGGAGGCGATGAACGGGACGATCGACAGTGGGCCGCTGACGCCTGGCAGGTGGGTGTTTGTCAGGTCGTCGGTGGCGATCACGTCTGCGGGTACGTCGTCCCAGTAGAAGTGGTGACGCATGGCTGTCATGGTCCGGTCGGCCGCGAACGGCGTGTCGAACGCGCCGGACCTGGCAGGCTCCATGATTGCCTCCAGGCTGGGCACGCCGAGCACGCCGGTGCCTATGCTGGCGTGGGTGTCGGCCCAGGTGATTATTGGTCCTACTGTCCCGTATCCGAGCGGTGCGACGGCGTCGAAGCTGCCGTGCAGTGACTGCTGGAAGATGGCGAGCATGGCGCCCATCGAATGGCCGACTCCTACGGTCGGGCCGAGTTCGAGCGGGCCGAGGTCGGGTAGGAGTGAGCCTTTCACGGCGCGCTCCGTCAGCTCGGCGAGTGTCGCCGCGTTCGCCGCCGCGACGACGTCGGGTGTGAGTTCGGCGGCTCGGGGGTGCCGGGAGCTCTCGCCGGTGGCGAGGTGATCGACAGCGATGACGAGCATGCCGTGGCCGCCATGTGCTCGCCGAAGCTGTAGCCGGTGCGGCCGGGGACTTCGAGGTGCCAGTACGCCTTCGTGTAACTACCGCCGGGCAGGCAGAAAAGTAACGGCACCG
>NZ_UBIZ01000392.1:0-4158 GCF_900465275.1 Parafrankia sp. Ea1.12
GGCCCGGCGGGCACCGGCGGGCGCGCCCGGGATGGCCCGGTGGCGGCGGATCTGGGAGGCCACCGAACCACCGGCGGCGGGAACGGCGCAACAGAGCCATGTACTCAGTGATACCTGTGACGTTCGGTGATGCAACGCCTTGACTTCACCGCCCCGGCCGGGACGGCCCTCACCCCACAGGTCATCCACAGGTCCACCCCCGCTACCCACCGGGCCATGAACAGGGTTATCCACATAACGACCCTCATGTGAGGGAGCTCACATAGCGGAGGGGGTGGGTCAGTGGTCCCAGGGTGAGCGTGGCCGGGCCGCCGCCGGTGGTTCGGTGGCCTCCCAGATCCGCCGCCACCGGGCCATCCCGGGCGCGCCCGCCGGTGCCCGCCGGGCCGGCCCGGCTCCCGCCGCCGGCCGCGCCGACGCACCCGACGAAACGGAAGGACCGGTGTCACCGCCCGCACCGGCCCCCGCGGCCGGCGACGCGGCGTCGGGGGAGCGTAGGGACGCCCACCAGCTCGTCGTGTCCTCCACCCCGAGCCGGGTCACCTCCGCCGCCAGCCGTCCGGTGAACGCCCGCACATCCTCGCCGTCACCGGGACGCAGCGGACGACCGAACCGCACCGACACCCGCGGCCGGCCCGGTACCGGCCACGCCCGGCCCCGGGGCATCGCCGCGTACGCACCGCGCAACGCCGCCGGTACCACCGCCACCCCGGCCGTCATCGCCAGATAGCCCGCCCCCAGCCGGAACCGGCCCCGCGACCCGTCCGCCGAACGGGTGCCCTCGGGGAACACCACCAGGTTCCACCCGCCGCGCAGCAGCTCCAACGGTGTCGACGACGGCGCCCCACCGCGACGCTCGATCGGCACCGTCCCGAACGCCAACGCCGAGGACAGGCCCCGCCAGGTGCTGTCGAAGAAGTAGTCCGCCGCCGCCGTCACCGCGGTGCGTTCCCGCACCGCCCGCGGCAACGCGCACAGCAGCATCGGCGCATCCAGATGACTGGAATGGTTCGACACGATGATCACCGGGTCGTCGCCGAGGGAACCGAACACCTCCGCGCCGGCGACCGTCGGGGTCAACGCCGCGTGCAGCAGCGGGTTCATCGCCGCTTCCAGGAACACCGTGCGCGCCGCCCGTGCCGGCCCGCCGCGCGCCCACGCCGTCGGGAACTCCCGGGCGCTCACCGGCCGCCGGTGCCCCTGCGCCGAACCCGGGACCAGCGACCGGCCACCCCAGCGAAACCCGTTCGCCAGCTCCCGGACACTCACCCCCGGCCGCGGCGGGCCACCGAACGCCCCGGTGCGGCTCATCGCACGTCCGCGATCGCGTGCGGCGGGGAATGCAGGTAGGTGATCGACGGGTCACGGCCCACCGTGCCCGACACCATCTCCAACGCGTCGGCGAACGTCGACGCCGCCCGGAACCCCATCCGCGCGCACGCCGCCCGATCCCCCCCGACCCACACCACATCCCCCAGATGGTCCATGCCGTGCGCCGCCCAGTACCACATGTAGAACGGGTGGACGCCGTGGTAGGCGTGCGACGTCCGGTACAGGTGCACATACCACGGGTCGGTCGCGTACTGCTTCTCGAACTTCGCCTCGATCGTCGCCGGGTCCGTCGACTCGGCGAGCACCTCGGAGAAGAAGTCCACATAGGACGGATGGTGCAGCTGGGAGAACTCCGGGGTCACCGGATGGTAAAGAATCATCGCGCCCTGGTGACGGACCAGCGGCCGCCCCCGGTACATGTTGAAGAAATACCCCAGACCCATGCACGTCGCCAGGATCGGGTTCATCACCGAGTTCACGTTGTACGGGCCCACATACGGCAGGCCCACCACCAGCACGTCGGACTGCCCGTCGACCTCGACGAGCTGCTGGCGGTGCACACTGGCGATCGTCTGATCGTGGGTGGCTTCGGTCTCCCCGGCGAACACCCCGGTCACCTGGTAGTCGGCGAGCAGATCATGGAAGATCTTCCGCCGTGGCCGGGTCGGCATCGCCGCCAGCCCCCGACTCATCCCGTAGGCCATCGCCTGGTCCTTGACCGACCACTCCCACTCGCGGCGGGTCAGGAAGCTGTACCGGTCGGGGAAACAGGCGTTGTTCAACGTCGTCTCCACGTGGAAGATCTTCAGATGGTCGGCGAGGAACCGGCCCATCCGCCACGCCGACGAATGCATCTCCGACCGGGTGTGGTCCATGAACGACCGCGACCGCAGCATCGTGTGACTGTTGTGATGGTGGCGCAGGCTGTTGTACGACGCCAACCCGATCGGCACCGACTTGTGCCCGCCGTCCATCGCGACCAGGTTCACGTTCACATAGACCAGCAGGTCACTTTCCGCCGCCCGCCGGTTGATCTCCACGTCCTCACCGTGGTCGGTCACCCCGATGTGCAGCAGATTGTCGCGGTCCTCGGCGTCGTGGTTGTACAGGTTGTCCGGCCAGAACGACCGGAACACCCGCTCCCCGACGATGTGCTCGATCTCCGCCGCCGTCATCCGCCGGTGCAACGCGTTCGCCGCGATCAGCTGCACGTCGTCCACACCCGCCGCCGCCGCCAGCGTCAGCACCTGTTCAATGATCCGCTGCCGCACATCCGGACGGCGCATCCGCGGCAACGGGATCGACAGATCGTCGAACGCGATCGTCAACCGCATCCCCGGCCGCAGCAGCACCCGCAACGGCTCACAGTTGAACGGATGCTCCAACGCCGCGGCGATCGCCGCGTCCACGTCCGCCACCCCCGGAAGCGACTCCGGCGGATACACCACCCGGGTACCCAGCGGGAACCGCTCAAGCGTCAGCCCCTCACCCTGGTGCACCAGCAGCGGAGGTGTGCGCTCGTCGACCTCGAGCACGAACCCCGGTCTCACCTGCACGTTCCCCTCGTCCGTGTGCCGCCCCGGCCGGCCCCGGCGCCCCCGCGCCCGCCCGCCCCGCGGCGAGGACCGCCGCGCGGGGAGACAATCCCGTATACCCCGACCGTGCCACTCCCACCGGCGCCCCCACGCCCACCGGACCGCACCGGCGCGGCGCGCGTCGCGCTCACGCCGACGCCGCCGGATCAAAAACGATCTTCACGGCGCCGAGACGCCCCGCGGACAACGCATGGTCCAACGCCTCCCGCCACCGGGCGAGCGGATACACCGCCGACACCACCCCGTCGAGCGGGGCCGTGGCGGCCAGCGCCAACGCCCGCCCGAAATCCGACTCCACCGGCTCCGCCGCTCCTGCCGGTTCGGTACCGGCCCGGCCGGGCCGGGCGCCGCCGGACGACGCGTACGTCCCCACCAGCTCCAACTCCCGGAACCACAGCGGGGTCAGATCCACCGACCCCGCCGGCACCCCCGACAGCACCACCCGGCCACCGGCCCGAGTCACCCGCAGCGCCGTCGACAGCGACGACGCGCTGCCCGCACAGTCGATCGCCACATCCACCCCGCCGAGCAGATACTCCCCACCCAGCTGCGGGGTCAGCCGCAACGCCCGGTTCGCGCGACGCACCCCACCGACCGCGTCGTCGGGGGCGAGCACCTCGTCCGCGCCGAAACGACGCGCCAGCTCCACCTGCCTGCGATGCTTGGCGACCATCGTCACATGCTCGGCCTTCGTATAGGCGCGGATGGCCAGCAACGTCAGCAGGCCCACCGCCCCCGACCCGATGATCAGCACCCGGTCCCCGGAACGCACCCCGCAGCGACCCGCGGTGTGCACAGCGGTCGCCAACGGCTCGACCAGCACCGCCCGGGAGTCGGGCAGCGTGTCGGGCACCGGATGCAACTGGCTGTGATGGGCGACCAGCGCCCGGCTCCACCCGCCGCCGGTGTCCGCGCAGAACCCGGTCTGCAACCCCGGCGCCAGATGCCCCACCGTGATCCGGTCACACCGTGACGTCCGGCCCGCCGCGCAGCCCACGCACAGCTCCAACCCGCGGGCCGCGCAGCCCAGCACCGGGTCGATCACCACCCGGGCACCTGCGTCCAACCGGCGCCCGTCGGCGAGCGTCACCGCCTCCTGCAGGTCACCGACGATCTCATGACCGGGAGTGAACGGCATCGACACCAGCGGGGAGAAGTAGAACGAGCTCTGCCCCGTCACCGTCGCCAGATCCGACCCGCAGATCCCCGCCAGCCGGGGCCGGGGTGGGTG
>NZ_UBIZ01000134.1:0-17393 GCF_900465275.1 Parafrankia sp. Ea1.12
GTGGGGGAGAGGCCGGGGAGCCAGGTCTGGGCGAGGCGGTTCCAGCTTCCGTCGGCGATCGCCTGGGCGAGGACGCCGTTGACGAAGCGGGTCAGATCCGGGTGGTTCAGGCTCACGCCGATGGCGTCCGGCTCGAGCGTCAACCTCGGCCCGACGATGTGGACGCGCGGATCCTGGGAGACCATCCCGGCCAGGATGGCCTCGGTGGTGGTGATCGCGTCCACCGTTCCGGCCTGAAGCTCCACCAGGCAGTCACCGATGGTCGGCGCGGCGACGGCGACCGGCCGCGGGTCCGCGTTCCTGATGTGGTCGAGGGTCGTCGTCCCCGCCGCTGTGCACACCCGCCGGCCGCCGAGGTCCTCCATGCCCTGGTAGGGCGAGTCGGTCGGGACGAGTACGCGGTTCGCCTCCTCGTAGTACACGGCGGAGAAGTCCACCTGGGCGCGGCGCTCGCAGTTCGTCGTCATGGTCGCCACGACCACGTCCACCGTGCCGTCCCGCAGGACGGGGATCCGCTCGGGGTAGGTCACGGCCCGGAAGCGGACGTGGCCGTCCTCGCCGAAGATCGCCCGCCCGATCAGCCGGGCCATGTCGACGTCGAAGCCGGCGAACTCGCCGCTGAACGGATCGATGAAACCGAACGGCGGCACGTCCGCCAGGACGCCGGCGGTCAGATAGCCGCGCTGGGCGACGGTCTCCAGGTGCGACCCGGCCGGCATGGCGCCGGGGGACGGCAGCTCGGTGGGCGGGCGCAGGCTGGCCGTCGGGTCCCCGCAGTCGCCGGCCGCCGACGGCGTCGCGCTGGCCGGTGCGGTGCTGTTGGGCGTGGCGCCGGCCGCTGGCATCGCCCGGGCCTGCTCGGGGAGCGGGTTGTCGACCGTGCCACAGGCGCCGAGCAGGACCGCGATCCCCACGAGCATGAGCAGCGCTCGGCTGGCGGGTGTGCGGCGGGTGATCACCGATGTTGCCGAGATGCCGTCAGCGGTAGTCATTGATCCTCGACTGCACCCCGGCCAGCGTGAGGAGCATCGCCAGCCCGAGCGCCGTGCCGGTACCGGCGGCGACACCGTCGTAGGTGCCCGCGGCGGAGCTCAGCCCGGCGGCGAAACGCCCGCGGCTCGCGGTGAACGCCGTCTCGGCGTCGCCGTCGAAGCGGGTGAACGTCGAGGTTCCCTCGTCGAGGGCCACCCGCACGGCCTCCTGGAAGCCGCCGACGTCGCGGACCAGGTCCCGGACCCGGACGGCGGTGTCCTGGTAGCGCTCCCAGTCGGGTACGAGCACGTCCCGTCCCGGCGCGTCCGGGCCGTCCAGCGCCGCGGCGGTGGCGAGCGTCCCCGTACCGGCCGGTCGGCCCGCCGGGTCGTAGCCGAGGCGCTCGGTCACCCGGCGCGCGTCGGCGTCGAGGTCGTCGCCGTTGCCGCGGGCGATCAGGGAGAGGCTCTCGTCGCCCCAGGCCCGTAGCGCCAGCACCCGCACCTGGGCGACGACCGTCATCGGCCGGAAGGCGTCGTTCCTGCTGTCGACCAGGCGGGCCCGGGAGACACCGAAAGCCAGCAGGGTGAGACCCGTCGCGATCACGACCAGTACCGTCGCGGCGACCAGGCGCAGATTGAACATCCGGTGCGTCCGCCGGAACAGGCGGATCTGCAGGGCGACCAGGGCGACCAGCGCCGCCGCGCCGGCCACGCCGACGAGGACCGGCTGGTACCAGCGCGTCGCCTGGGCGTACCCGCGATCGATGTCCAGCGCGTCCTCGGCGGCCAGCCGGTCGACCGCTGGGAGGATCCTGGTCTGCATGAGTTCGGAGGCCTGACGAAGGTACGCGCCGCCGACGACATTTCCGATCCGGTTGTTCGCGCGCGCCCGTTCGATCAGGCCGGTGTACACCGGCAGCTGGGCCGCCAGGACGCTCAGCGGCTCGCGCGGCCCGCCGGCGAGCGCCAGGTCGACGATGCGCCCGCTCGCCGAGGCGATGCTCTCCTGATAGGCCGTCCGCTGGGCCGGCGGCTCCACGCCGCCGGCCAGAAACGCGCGGGCCACGGTCGCGTCGGCCACCGAGAGCTCGGCGTGCAGCTGTTGCGCCGCCACGAACGACGCACCGGAGTCGCGGGCGAGGGCGTCCACGGCGTGCTGGCGGGAGAGCGTGGACAGCAGGCAGACGGACAGCGTCACCATCAGGACACCTACGAGCCCGGCGGACAGCAGGCGCAGGAATCCGGGTGGAGTCCGGCTCCGTCGCCGGATCGTCCCCGCCGCCGCGGCGACGGAGGCCGTGGCGCCCGAAACCGTGGAGACAGCAGTCGCCGAGCCGGACGCGGGCGCCGGGTTACCGGCGGCCGGTGCTGCGGACGGCGTTCCCACCGTGCTCATGTCTGATGATCTTAATTCTGCTGTGGCGCAGGGAAAGACCCGCGCACTGTCGGGTGCGCGTCATGGCCGCGGCGGTTTTGTCGGAGGTGCTGGCTAGCCTTGGTTCTGGGCGTCGGTGACCTGCGGCGGCCGATCGGGGCGGTGAATCAGGAGGGCGAATCGAGGTGACCTCTGATGGGTGACGTTCCTCCCGGCGGCAGAACCGGCGGGGCTGCTCTGGCCGGGGCGGAGGCGGGTGTCGAGAACCTTCTCGAGCCGTACCGCCGCGAGCTGACCGGCTATTGCTACCGAATGCTCGGCTCGCCGTTCGAGGCGGAGGACGCCGTGCAGGACACGATGATCCGCGCCTGGCGCGGAATCGACCGGTTCGAAGGCCGGGCCGCGCTGCGGTCGTGGCTGTACCGCATCGCGACGAACGTGTGCCTGTCGATGCTCGGCGCCAGTCAGCGGCGGGCCCGGCCGATGGACCTCGCCGGCCCGTCGACGGCCGACTCCCCGCTGCCCGCGCCGCTGCCGGAGACGGCCTGGATCGTGCCCGCGCCGGACGGCCAGGTCTACTCCAGCGCCGCCGACGCGGCCGACCCCGCCGATCTCGCCGCCCGTCGCGAGACGATCAGGCTCGCGTTCGTCGTCGCGCTGCAGCACCTGCCGGCCCGCCAGCGGGCGGTGCTCATCCTGCGCGAGGTGTTCGGCTGGTCGGCCGCCGAGGTCGCCGACCTGCTGGAGACCTCCGTCGCCTCGGTCAACAGCGCCCTGCAGCGGGCGCGCGCCACGATCGCCGCGTCGGAGATCTCCGACGCCGACCCGCTGCGCCCCGCCGACGCCGAGCAGCGGGAGCTGCTCGCCCGCTATGTCGACGCGTTCGAGCGGTACGACCTCGAGTCCCTCGCGGCGCTGCTGCACGAGGACGTCACGATGTCGATGCCGCCGCTGGGCCTGTGGCTGCGGGGCCACGCCGACGTCCGGGCATGGATGCTCGGTACGGGCCAGGGCTGCCGGGGCTCGCGGCTGCTGCCAACCGTGGCCAACGGCCACCCGGCCTTCGGGCAGTACCGGCCCAGCGCCACGGGTTCCGGGCACGACCCGTGGGGCCTGGTCGTCCTGGAGGTCTCGGCCGGGCGGGTCGCCGGCATCAACACGTTCCTGGACGTCGAGCGCCTCTTCCCGCTGTTCGGCCTGCCGGCCCGGTTGCCTGGCTAGTGCTGCCCGGTCAACGCCGGCCGGGTACGTCCTGTGCCTGCTGCGTCGAGGTCGGCGCGGCGGCGGGAGTGAGGCGTCCGACGAGCGGGGCGAGGCCGGTGAGAGCCAGCAGCTCCCAGACCCGTGGTGGTGCGTGCACCTGGACGAGCCGGTGGTGCCTTCGCGCGACGAGCACGAGCCTGGCGATCGCCTCGACGACGACGGCGTCCGGCCGGCCCACCGGGGTCGTGTCGAGGAGGACGGCGGCTTCCGTGTCGGCGCGCAGGAGCTCGTCGAGCCGCGCGCACAGCTCGGGAACGGCCTCCCGCCGGAGCCCGGGAGGGAAGGGCAGCACAACCGTGGCAGCGGCGCCTGGCGGCGGCGATCCGTCATCGGGCATGATCGGCCTCTCATCCGTGGGTGCGCGCACCGTGGCCCACCCACCGACGTGGCCCACCCACCGACACAGACCGATCGGTCACCCCGAACTCATCGCCCCCGCCACCGGCCGCGCCGCCGTCACCGGTCTCGGCCTGCCCGGATCAGTCGATGACGTCCGGCTCGAGGCCCACGGTGAGCCAGTCGGCGTAGGACTGGCCGGTGACCTGCTCGAGCAGCGCGATGTCCGCGGTGAAGTAGGGCAGGACGGCGGCGCGCTGTGCCGGTGTCATCGTCGGCCTTCCGCCCCGCTGCCGCTGCAGGGCCGTCAGCAGCGGCCCGCGTGGCACGGCGCGCACCGGGGCCGGGAAATGGTGCCCGATCCGCCCGCCGGTGCGAAGGACGGCGCGCAGCACCGCGTTCGCCGCCGTGTCGGCGACGAACGGCGTCACGTTCTGGGACGGGACGGCGTCGAGCAGCCCGGTCTGCACGCCCAGGAACTCGCACACCCGGTCGAGCGTCGGCACCGGGGAGTCCCGCAGGTCGCGGTAGCGCAGCACCAGCACCTGCTCCCGGGCGAACAGGCCGAACAGGTGCTCGAGCTGCCGGCCGTAGAGCCCCTGACTGACGTAGTGCCAGAAGTGCGCCCAGCCGGCGTCGCGGCGGCGCTCCTCCAGGGCGCACGCCCGCACGAAGTCACGTTCGGACTCCAGGCCGGCGGCCCACAGATGCGTCCAGTTCGAGTGGGCGCGGTCGACCGGGTTGCGCAGCAGGACGACGAGCCGGGCCTTCGGGATCAGCCGGCGGATGCGGTTCTGCGCGTCGAGGTCGTACAGGTAGAACGGCGTCGCCTCGCCGCGGAGGGCGCCGTCGGGCGCGGGGTCGAACAGTGCCTCGTAGTCCGCCCGGCGCCAGACGTGCTCCTGGTAGGTCTGCGCGTCCCCGGGGCCGCCGCGCGCGGGCGGCGGGCCTTCCGAGAGGAAGAACTTCGGTTCCTTGACCCGGGAGAGGAACAGCTCGGGGTGGCGGCTGAGCGCGGCGTGCAACGCCGTGGTGCCGGCCTTGGGAACCCCGATCACGAGGAAGTCGGGCAGGGACATCGACGACTGCTCCAGGGGCCGGCGCGGCTGATGTGGGATCGGAACAGACTAAGTGACATTCCCGATTGAAAAAAGTGAAAAGCATCGCGCCGGGCACCCTCGTGGGTGTTCCGTGGCAGGCCGGCGTTCTGGCCGACGCTACGGTCGAGGCCCTGGTAAGAGCCCGGATCGACTGCGGTGAGTGACCGACCGTGTCGGTTGCCGGGTTTGTTCATCAGCTAAGTAGGATTCCGCCCGTGGTGACGTACGAGGTCGAGCGGACAGCCGTGAACGTGCCCCTGCCTACGCCGGACAACGCGGTAACGGTGGTGTCGCCCCCGGGCGAGGGGCCGGGCTTCTGGGCCGGGGCGCCGAGCGCCGTGCTCGTCGACGGCACGTTCTACCTCGCCTACCGGCTGCGCCGCCCGGTCGGGCACGGCCGCGGGTACGCGGTGGTGATCGCCCGTTCCGACGACGGTGAGCGGTTCACCCCGATCCACACGATTCACCGGGACGCCTTCCCCGCGGAGTCGCTGGAGCGGCCGGCCCTGGTGCCCACCCCGTGGGGGAGCTGGCGGCTCTACGTGAGCTGCGCGACGCCGGACAGCCCGCACTGGTGGGTCGACGTGCTCGAGGCGGACGCGCCGGACGCCTTCGACCCCGCCACCCGGCGCACCGTGCTCCCCGGCGACCGGTTGACCGCGGTCAAGGACCCGGTCGTCGTCTGGCATGACGGCCTGTGGCATCTGTGGGCCTCCTGCCATCCACTGGACGACCCGGCGGCCACCGACCGCATGGACAGCCGGCACGCGACCAGCCCGGACGGGCTGACCTGGACGTGGCAGGGCACGGCGCTCGCGCCCCGGCCCGGCGCGTGGGACGCCCGCGGGGTCCGGATCTCGGCCGTCCTGCTCGGCGACGCCGGTGGCGGCGTCGGGGGCGGCGTCGGCGACGGGGGCGGTCTCGACGGCGGGGGCGCCCGGCTGGACGCCGTCGCCTACTACGACGGCCGGGCCAGCGCGACGGAGAACTGGTCGGAGCGCACCGGCATCGCCGTCGGTGGGCTCAACGGGTTCGCGGCGGTCGGCGACACTCCGATCGCGGTCTCACCGTACGGCGGCGCGCTGCGGTACGTCAGCGTGGTGCCGCTGCCCGATGGCGGCCACCGGCTTTACTACGAGCAGGCCCGTCCCGACGGTTCGCACGAGCTGCGCACCGACCTGCACCCCCGGAGCTGACCCGGCCCGCACGCGCAGCCCGAACCGCACCATCCCCGCCACCACTGGTGGCGGGTCATGTGCCTGACCGGCGTCGACTACTTCTCCACGCTGGGCTACCAGCCGGGCATCGCCATCCTCGCGGCCGGCGCGGTGAGCCCGATCGCCACGGCGGTGCTCGTCGCCGTGACACTGTTCGGGGCGCTGCCGGTCTACCCGGCGGGTCGCCGGCGAGAGCCCGCGTGGTGAGGGCTCGATCGCGATCCTGGAGAAGCAGCTCTCCTGGTGGAAGGGCAAGCTGCTGGTCCTGGTGCTCCTCGGCTTCGCCTGCACCGACTTCCTGATCACGATCACCCTCTCGGCCGCGGACGCCACCGCGCACATCCTGGAGAACCCGTACGCGCCGGACCTGCTCGCCGGCCACGAGGTCGCCGTCACGCTGGTGCTCCTGGCCCTGCTCGCGGCCGTGTTCCCGCGCGGGTTCACCGAGGGGCGGTGGGGATCGCCGTCGTCCTGGTCGTGGTGTACCTGGCCCTGAACGTCTTCCCGAAGCTCGCGCTGGGACTCTCCGGCTTCGAGACCGGTGTAGCGGTGATGCCGCTGATCCGCGGCGGCCCGGACAGCCCCGACGACACCGCCGACACCGACGCGAACCCCGCCGGCCGGATCCGCGGCGCGCGGCGGCTGCTCACCAGCAGCCTCGCGACAACGGTCCTCATCCCCGAGCGGCTCGCGGAGCCCGGCGGCCCGGCGAACGGGCGGGCGCTGGCGTGCGCCTCGACGAGACGGCCACCCGGTGGGTCACCGAGGCGGCCCGTTCCGGGGCGCTGCACCTGGTCGCCAACGAGTTCGACACCGGCGACGCCGCCGAGTACGCCGACAACCCGGACTCGTCGGAGTTCGAGGGGCGGCTCGACGTCTGCGGACGGGAGCGGCACGGGTACCGGATCCTGCAGCTGACCAGCAACTCCGTCCCGAACGCGATCGCGGCCCTGCTCCTGCACCTGCGCGACCTCACCGGCACCAGGCCGAACGTGTACTTCGAGTGGTCCGAGGGCAACCCGCTGCAGAATCTGGCGCGCTTCGTGTTCTTCGGAGCCGGCGAGGTCGCCTCGACGACCCGGGAGATCCTCCGCGAGGCCGAGCCCGACCCACAGCGCCGCCTGTTCGTCCACGTGGCCTGAGCGGCTCCGACGAGGGGGTGTGGCGCTCGCCCATGGCGCCGGCCCGAGGACGGTCGACCGCCGTAGCCTCGTCCCTCGTGAGACGAGGCGGCAACGGCGACCGAGCGGAGCACGAGCGGCCTGCGGGCGGGCGGTCGGCGAGGGCGCGGACGGGGGAGGCGCATCCCTCGAAGCACTCGGCGGGCGCGGGGTGGCTGCGTCCCGCGGTGTTCGGGGCGATGGACGGTCTGGTCAGTAACGTCGCGCTGATCAGCGGGTTCGCGGGCGGGGCCGCCGGGCGGCCGGCGGTCGTGCTGGCCGGGCTCGCGGGCCTGGCCTCCGGGGCGTTCTCGATGGCGACCGGGGAGTACACCTCCGTCCGCTCGCAGAACGAGGCGATGCGGTCACAGATCGAGGTCGAACGGCGGGAGCTGGCGCTGTATCCGCAGGCAGAGCACGCCGAGCTGGTCGGGTTCTTCCGCGATCAGGGGGTCGACGCGCCGACCGCCGAGTCGGTGGCCCGCCAGCTGGCGCACAGCCCGGACACGGCGCTGCGCGTGCATGCCCGCAACGAGCTCGGCCTGGATGTGGACGATCTGCCGTCCCCGCTCGGCGCGGCCGGTGCGTCGTTCGGTGCGTTCGCCCTCGGCGCGCTGGTGCCGGTGGTGCCCTACCTGGCCGGGTTCGCCTCGTTCGCGATCGCGGCCGTGCTCGCCGGGCTGGGGCTGTTCGCCCTCGGGGCCGCGGTCAGCCGCTTCACCGAGCGCTCGGCGTTCTACAGCGGCGCCCGCCAGCTCCTGCTGGGCCTGGTCGCGGCTGCCGCCACCTACGGCATCGGCGTCCTGGTCAACGCCTTCATCGCCTGACGCCTCGCTGTCACACCTGACTTCGAGGCCAGCCGCAGCGGCTCCCGCCGCGGCGGCCGGCGGGCGGCGATCCAATCGCCGCGCACCGGCCGCCGCCGGTGGTCAGGAGGAGAACGCCTGCTCGAGCTCGGTGCGCAGCACCCGGCGTAGCAGCTTGCCGTTCTCGTTGAACGGCAGCTCCGAGCGGAACTGGATGTGCTCCGGGGTGCGGCTGGACCGGAGCTGGGCTCGCACGTGGCCGCGCAGCTCGTCCTCGGTGACCTCGCCGGAGGTGACGACCGCGGCCACCACCTGCTCCCCCCAGTCCCGGTGCGGGATGCCGACGACGGCGGCCTCCTCGACGGCGGGATGGGCGATGAGCACAGCCTCGATCTCGCCCGGGGACATGTTCTCCCCGCCGCGCACGATGACGTCGTCGAGCCGGCCGTGGACGTACAGGTAGCCGCCCGAGTCGAGGTGGCCCTCGTCGCGGGTCGGGAACCAGCCGTCGTTCTCGATCCGCCCGATGCCCAGGTACTCGCCGGAGACCTGCCCGCCGCGGACCCAGATCTCACCGTGCTCGCCGGTGGGGACCTCCTGGCCGCCCGGGTCGCGGATCGTGACCTCCAGGCTCGGCAGCGGCTTGCCGACCGACCCCAGCCGCGCCCGTACCTCCGGGTCGTCGCTGCCGATCGCGGCCTGGTGGTCGTCCGGGCCGAGGACGGCGATCGTGCTCGAGGTCTCGGTGAGCCCGTAGGCGTTCACGAACCCCACGTGCGGGAGTGCGGTGACCGCGCGCTCGATGACCGGCAGTGGCATGGGCCCGCCGCCGTAGGAGATCGACCGCAGGGACGGCAGCCCCTGGCCGTCGGCCTCGATGACGTCGAGGATGCGGCCGAGCATGGTCGGCACCACCATCGCGTGCGTGACCGACTCCGCCCGGACGAGGTCGACCCAGGCCCGGGGCTCGAAGCTCTCGAGCTGGACGACCCGACGTCCCGAGTAGGTCGACGAGCAGGACGCCGACACCCCGGCGATGTGATACGGCGGGACGCTGACGATCGCGACCTCGTCCTCGGCGGAACCGGCGAACTCGACCGTGGAGATGACGTACTCGGTCAGGTTGCGGTGGCGCAGCACAGCGGCCTTGGGCTCGCCGGTGGTGCCGCTGGTGAACAGCAGCACGGCGATGTCCTCGGGGTCGCCGCCCCAGCCGTCGGCCTCCTTGGCCTCGGTGTCCGCGGCGATGGCGAGCAGCTCGTCCCGGGTGACCAGGTGGATGCCGTCGATGTCGCCCAGCCGCTCGGCGACGCCGGCCCCGACGACGACGGTGGCCGGCGCGGTCCGGGTGACGATCGCGCGCAGCTGCTCGTCGGCGAGCCGGTAGTTGATCGGCACGAACGGTTTGCCCGCGATCGCCGACCCGAACAGGGTCAGCGGGACGGCGGGCGAGTTCAGGTCGATCAGCCCGACCCGGTCTCCAGGCAGGGTCTGCAGCGCGGCACCGACCCGGCGCGCCTGGTGCGCGAGTTCGGCGAAGCTCAGCCCGCCGACGCGCGGACCGAGCGCGACCCGGTCGGCCAGGCCGTCCGCGGCCATCTCCAACAGCATCCCGAGGTGCATGTGCTTGTCGCCCGTCAGTCCGAGGAGGGGAGAGGCTTGGCGTCCTTCAGCGGGAGCGGGACGTCGCCGATCGACAGCGATCCGGCGCCGGCCTTGGTGCACAGCAGCTCGAGCCCGGACTCGGGGTCGGCGAACCGCTTGCCCAGCGGGGTGCCGGCGCTGAACGCCGGGTCGAGGGTGAGCCCGGCGGGTGCCTCCGCGCCGACCTCGATCACCGGGTGGCCGCCGCAGCGCAGGTCGACGGCGGCCGCCGGCGGCTTGACGACGATCACCTCGGTGTCGCACACCGTGGACTTGTAACGCGTACCCGGCTTGACCAGGGTGCTCACCCGTGTGACCTCCTCGTTCGGGCATCCCACCGCACATCCGCGCGGGGGGGCCATTCTCCTCGCACCAGACTCTCAGAATCGCCGCCGAGATGCCGTGCCACCAGCCGATTGCCGGGCACGACGCCGCCGAGAGTCACCAGGCGTGAGGACGGCGGCCCCCGACGGTGACGGTGGCGGGGGCCGCCTGCGAGAAGCCGGCGTCAGGGCCGGGGGAGGTGGCGTCCCGAGGGGACGGACGTGGCGTCGGCCCGGGCGCTGTCGCGGTCGGCGCCGGCGGGCTGGGAGTCGTGGGGGCCGCTCTGGGGGCACAGGTGCGCGCGTTCGAGCACCGTGGCGACGAGGTCGACGATCTCCGCGAGCGGGCGGTCCGGCTCGGCCGCCACCATCGCCTCGGGCAGTCGCTCCAGCAGGGTGAAGAACGCGATGCTGGCGACCCGCGGATCAAGCGGATGCGACCAGCGCGCCGGGCCCAGCAGGGCGGTGTAGCCGGTGTGCAGCCGTTCGCCGACGAGCCGGCGGGCCGCGTCGAGACGTGGGTGGCACGGCCGCCGGTCGAGCCAGGCCCGGGTGACGCCCAGGTACCGCAGGTGGAACGCGACGGCGTCACCGAGCCAGCTCCGTAGCTGGGCGGGGTCGCTCCCGAGAGCCGGGCCGATCCGCCGCAGCCGGCCGTCGAGCTCGGTGATCGTCTCGATCGCCTCGTCGCTCAGCGCCACCAGCAGGTCGAGTTTCTCGTCGAAATACTTGTAGAACGTGCCGCGCGCGTAACCCGCCTCGGTGACGATGTCGTCGACCGAGCATTGGTGGTAGCCCTTTTCGGTGAAACATCTGATCCCGGCGTCGAGAAGCCGCCGAACGGTCACCGTGGCGCGGCTGCTGAGTTGCCGCAGACGGCCGTCCGGCGGCAAGGCCGGCAACGGCCCGGTCGCCGGTGCCGGTACGGACCAGAGGCGTTCTCCAATGCTCGGCGGGCGCGGGGTGGGGATCTCCCGGCCCAGCTGGGCGAAAACACCCACGGGGGTGTGCGGGAAAAGAATGAGCTGGACCAGCACGGCGAGGTTGTCGGTCAGGTAGTCGGTACCCATCGCCGTGCCGCGGGCGGCCGGCCCGGTGCCGGGGTGTTCACGGCCGAGCGGCGCATCGGCATGGCGCGTGTAGTTACAGCTGCTCACCAGCGCGGTCAGCGCCAGCGCCGCGTCGGCGGCGGCGAGGCCGGTCACCCCCGACGAGGTGAGCCGCTGCGCGATCCGCTCCCGGTAGGCGGCCGAGAAGCGGCTGACCAGCGGCGGTATCGCGGTGCCGGGCGAACTGACGTTCGCCCACTGCACGAACATCGTCGCGTACCTGTCGTACACCCAGGCCCACTCACCGAGCCACCAGTGCAGATTGTCGAAGCCGAGCTCGCCGGGTTCCAGCGGGCCGATGCGGCGAACCACCCGCATGAGCGCGCCGCCGCATTCCTCGAGCAGCTCGACGAAGATCTGCTCCTTGCTCTCGAAATACTGGTACAACGTGGCCCGGGACACCTCGGCGGCCTTCGCGATGTCGTCCACCGACGTGCCGTGGAAGCCCTGGGATTCGAATAGCGCCAGCGCCGTGTCGACGATGCGCGTGCGGGTGCGTGAACCGCGTGCCCCCACCACCGGACTGGTGGGGCCGTAGCTCGCCCGTCGCAGGATCTCGTTCTCGGACATCCATGTCAGAGTATGCGAACGGATCGCGATGCTTTCCGTTCCGCGGCGCGGAACGCCGTCGCCCGCCGAAAGGTGGAATTCAGTCGGCTGGTCGGCTCCCGGCTGTCTCACCGCTCCTGGTGGACGGCGGGTCGTCGCGGAGCCTGGCGCGGCTCGCCCGGCCATCGCTACGATTTCGGCCGGCTCCGCGGCCTGCGCGCCGGCGCGCCTGCGGACTCTGCGGGCCTGCGGATGCACGGGCCCACGGGCGCACATGGACGAGGGGGAGGCACGTGGGCGAGGCGCTGGACACGGTGCGGCGGATGCTGACCGCCTTCGACGAGGCGGACGACGTCACGCTGCGGTCACTGCTCGCCGCCGACGTCGTCATGGAGGCGCCCGGCCCGGTCCGGCTGAGCGGGCGGGACGCGGTCGCCGACTACAGCGCCCGGTTCCTCTCCGCCTTCGCCGACCTGACGGTGCAGACCCATGTCCTGGCCGAGCAGGGCGAGATGGTCGTCGAGGAGTACACGCTCGTCGCCACGCACGCCGCGACGTTCACCACACCCGCGGGTGAGGCGCTGCCGCCCACCGGGCGGCGGGTCTCGGTGCGCATCGCCGAGGTCTACCGGGTGCAGGACGGCCACATCACGGAGAACCGCTTCTACTTCGACGCGGCCCATCTGTACCACCAGCTCACCTCTGCGCCAGCTCACCCCGCTGTCAGCTCACCCTCTGCCCGCTCATCCACCGCCCGCTGAGCCGTGACGAAGTAGCCGGCGACGGGCATCTCCGCCGGGATCGGCCGGCGCAGCTCGATCGCCACGGTGGTGGAGTCGATCTCCCGGCCGCGCCAGCCGTGGTCACCCAGCCAGGCGGGGGAGGCCCCCTCCAGGCCGCCCTTCCACAGGTCGGCGAACTCCCCCAGCGGGGGGACGTGCCGGGCCTCCTCGACCATCTCCTCGGCCAGGCCCTTCGCGTCCTCCAGCGCGAGCCGGCTGCCCGGAACCGAAAGACGGGTGACGTCGGTGAGCAGGCGTTCGGCCTCCTCCGCGGACAGGTAGACGATGATGCCTTCGGCCAGCCAGGCGGTGGGCTCGGCCGGGCGGAAGCCGGCATCGAGGATCTCATCGGCCCAGTCCTCGGTCAGGTCGGCCGACACGGCGTGACGTTCGCACCGCGGCCCGGTCCCACCCGCGGCCAGGACCCGCTCCTTGAAGGCCAGCATGTCCGGCCGGTCGACCTCGAACAGGCGCGTCCCGGCCGGCCAGGGGAGGCGGAAGGCGCGGCTGTCGAGACCGGCCGCGAGCAGCACCATCTGCCGGACGCCCGCCTCCGCGGCGGCGAGCAGCTCGTCGTCGAAGAACCTGGTTCGCACGACCAGATAGGCGTTCATCATCTCGGCGAGTGCGCCCAGCCGGCCGCCGGCGTCGGGTGGGATCAGCGGCAGCGCGTCGCCCGCCGCGGCCACGAACGCCGGTGCCAGCCAGTCGTCGAACAGCCGGTCCGGACGCTCGCTCTCCCCGGCCCGGATCCACGCCGTGGCCAGAGCCGTCCGTCCCACGCCATGCGGAACCTCGTTCATGTATCGAACGTAGTTCAGTCCTTCCGCAGGGTGCTGACGATCGGCCCATTGTGGTATAGGTGTGGCCTTCGTCCCGACTGGCCCGGCCCGGCGGTCGTGCCGGCGGTCGTGCCGGCGTCAGTGGCGCCATGGACGCCGGCCCGCACCCGCTCCGGCGGCCCGGGTCAGAGCGGGCGCGGTGGCCATCCGGCCCGCCCGCCGCGTCCGGACGGCGGGTCCCGTGCCGGCCGCATGCACCGGCGGATCGCGGCGACAGGCCCTGCCTGCCCCGGTCTGGCCGGGCCTACGGTGGCCCAGGTACCGAGGGATCACCCCGGTACCGGACCAGAGCCGTCTCGGCGACGCCGTCCGGCGCCCCGGCGGCGACCTACGACCACGGAGGCCGTCATGACGCGGACCGACGCTCCTGCTCCGGCGACCATCGGCGCTCCGCTGGGCTCCGGTGCTGCGCAGCGCACCAGCGACCGGGGGAGCATCCCCCGGTCGGGCATCCCGCGTGACCACGCCGGCTTCGGCGTCCTGACCTTCGACATCTGCGTGCGGCTCGTCGCCGGCGAGCGGATTGGCCGGGTCGCGTTCGTCGCGGACGGCGAGATCCTGGTGCTCCCCGTGAACTACATCGTGGACGGCAACACCGTCGCGTTCCGGTCCCGGGTGGGCTCGAAGCTGTCCGCCGCCACCAACCACAGCGTCGTCGCCTTCGAGGTGGACGGCTACGACGCCACCGTCGGTGTCGGCTGGAGCGTGCTGATCAACGGGTGCGCGGAGGCCGTCCGGGAGGACGCGGAGATCGCCCGGCTCGAGGCCAGCGGGCTGGCTCCCTGGTCGGTGAACCTGGAGCGGCCGAGCTGGGTCCGCATCCACTGGGACTCGGTCTCCGGGCGGACCACCATGCGTCCGCCGACCGCCGACGAGTGCTGAGCCGCCCGCCGAGCCGCGCTCTCGGGCGGCCGCCGAACCGGCCCCTGGGCCGTCCGTCGAGCCGGCCGCCGACCCGGCGGCGGGGACGCCGGGCCCGCCGGTGCCCCCGCGCGGCCGGCGCCCCCGCCCAGGCTGTCAGCCGCCCGCGCGCCGTCAGTCCCGCCGTCAGCCCGTGACGCTGCCGTTCGGGGACTGGCCGATGCGGTGGCAGGTGGAGATGTCCTGCTGGTAGCCGAGGTCGAACGCCTGCGCCCGCTGCATCGGCGTGCCGTGGGCGTCGGGCGCGGACGCCTCCTGGTCGAACCAGCCGCCGCGGGTGTCGCCCAGGCTGAAGAAGAGCATCGAGCCGTTCACCGCCTCGGTCGAGGTGAGCCGGCCCGCGTCGACCGCGAAGCGGGCCTGCCCACCGGCCAGGCAGTCCGCCTGGTTCTCCTCGGCCCGGGACACCGCGCCGAGGGTCCCGCCGATCCGGTCGCCGCGGTGGCCCAGCTCGTGCATGATCACAAATGCCGGATAGGACGGGCCGCCGGTCTGATCGAGCTGGGCCATGAAGTCGGTGCTGTACGCGACCGTGTCGTCGGTCGTGCAGTAGAGGGCGTTGTCGGCGAACACCTTCGGGTCGGTGACGCCGTCCGCGCACGCGATCTTGGGAATCTCGCCGTTGCGGTAGGGGACGTAGTGCGGCTGGGTCCACGCGGCGCCCAGATGGGCGCGCCAGTAGCCGTTCACCGACCCCGGGCACTCGGCGGGCTCCGAGATCAGCGTGTCGACATCCGCCAGGGTCCCGATCTTCCCTCCGCAGGACGGGGACTGTGCCCAGGCCGCCGAGGCACCCGTCGGAGGGATGCCCAACCAGCCCGCAAGCAGAAAGAGCGAAAGGGCGAATACGGCCGCAACGGCCTTTCTGGCGCGCACGACGGCCACCGTAGAGGTCATTTCGGCCATCCGGGGCGGGCCGGTCGACTCCGTGGCACACCCGTCGTCGCCGGGATGGCCGCAATGGGTGTGCCCGTATTTCCCGGATTACCGGTTCAGCCTGGACAACGCCGTGCGGGTGACCTTCGCCATGCGGTCCGCGGCATTGTGTGACGGTCGTCCCGTACCCGCTCCGGGAGGCACCGACGGGTCATCCGAAATCCGCTTCGGGCCGGGGCCGCAGCCGGGCCCGAAGCGGATTTCGTCCGACTCGGTCCTACGTCCGGCAGGTCGCTCCGGCGCATGTGGCGAGCGCGTCCAGGCGGCTGTCGAGGCGTGCGACGAGCTCGGCGTTCGCCGCCCGTCCCGCCGGGGTCGCCAGCAGGTTCGTGAGCTCGTACGGATCGTTGGACAGGTCGTAGAGCTCGCGCTCGTGGACCACGGTCCGGTCCGTGTCGTACCAGCGCACGTACGTGTACCGGTCGGTGCGCAGCCCGCTCCAGGCTGGGATGTCCAGGTAGTGGGCGACCGGGTCGGTGGCGGCCGCCACGATCGGCTGGCCGGGCACCTGCTCGGCGGCGATGCCGTCGTCACCCTGGCCGCCCGGGCCGGCGTACTGGCCCAGCAGGTCCGAGCGCCACTGCGCCGGGTCCTGCCCGCGCAGCAGCGGCGCGAGTGACATGCCGTCGACGTCCGCCGGGACGGGCACCCCGGCCAGCTCCAGGAACGTCGGCGCGATGTCGATCGCGGCGACCATGTGGTCGTCGGTTCCCCTGGTCACCCCAGGCCCGGCGACGACCAGCGGGACCCGCAGCGACTCCTCGTACGGCGCCATCTTGTGAATCAGCCGGTGCGCGCCGAGGTTGTAGCCGTTGTCCGAGGTGAAGACCAGGTAGGTGTGGTCGAGCTCGCCGGTGTCGCGCAACGTCGTGACGATGTCGCCGACCATGTCGTCGAGCGCGAGGAGCGATCCCATCCTGTTCCGGTAGTCGTTGTCGTTGATCAGGTTCACCTGGGCGCTGCGGACCCCGGCGCTCGTCCGCAGCCACGCGGGCTTGTCGCTGACGTCCGGCTCCTGGTAGTTGGGCGAGCGTGGCGCGAGATCGTCCGTGAACGGATTGTTGCTGTCGCGCGGCGCTGGCGGCAGCGGCAGGTGCGGGGCGGTCGAGGCGGCGTAGAGCATGAACGGCTCGTCCTTCGTCGCCGCCCGCTCGAGGAAGTCCACCGACTTCGCGGCGACGACGTCGGTGGAGTAGTTCGCGGGATCGGACGGGCCGCCGTAGTGCACGATCGTCCCGTTCTCGTTCAGCGCGTAGTTGTAGCCGGTGTAGAAGAAGTTGTCGACGCTGCCGTACCACTCCGTCCAGCCCGGAGGAACGTGGTCGGGCACGTCCTCGATGCCGTTCATGTACTTGCCGACGAGCGCGGTGTTGTAGCCGCTGTCCTGCAGGTACTTCGCGAAGGTGCGCTCCTCGTTGCCGTTCGCCGCGAACGTCGCCCAGCCGCCCTCGTCGCCGCTGTTGGTGAGCACCCCCGTGTTGTGCCCGTACTTTCCGGTGAGCAGCGACCCGCGGGCCGGGCAGCAGATCGGGGTGGGCGCGAAGCTCTCGGTGAAGGTCAGGCCGGCGTCGCGGATGAGCGCTGCCGTCCTCGGCATCGCCTCCCAGTAGGGCGAGGTGGTCGCGTCGAGGTCGTCGGCGGGGATGAAGACGAAGTTGGGCCGCTGCGTGTCGGCTGCCAGCGGCGTGGCTGCCAGCGGCGTGGCCGACAGCCCGGGCGGCGTCGATGGCTCCGGGCCGCCCGCGGCGGCGAACACCGCCGCGCCGAGGGTCGCGACCAGGAGGCTGGCCGTCCCGATCCGGGCGCGTGTTCCGAGCGGCCGATGTCGTCCGGGCACAGAGCACTCCCTTTTCCGTGGTTGCGTCCGGCCGGGATTCGTGTGCACCGGCCGTGGCCGCGCCGGCGGGCGGCGGCCGGCCCATCCTGGCCCAATGCCGTGAAGCTTAAGTCGATCTTGGATGGCTGATCTTCTGCTGTTCTTGGCTGGTGGGTTGGTACGGCGTGGCGGCGTGGCATCTGTGCTGGTGGGTGGTTTGGTCACGGTTCGTGGCTTCGA
>NZ_UBIZ01000060.1:0-851 GCF_900465275.1 Parafrankia sp. Ea1.12
AGAGCGTGTCTCAGGTGGGGTGTGGGAGTTTCTTCCAGCAGGTGATCGCGGCGGCCAGGCAGAGGAATCCGAGGAAGTTCCGGCCGTTGCGTTCGTAGCGGACGGTCAGCCGGCGGTAGCCGTCAAGCCACGCGATCGTTCGTTCGATCTTCCACCTGTGCCGGCCGAGACGTTCGGTGCTCTCCACCCCGCACCGGGCGATACGTACCGCGATACGACGCCTGCGCAGGAAACGACGCAGCTCCGGCTGGTCGTAGGCCTTGTCTGCCCGCAGCTTGTCCGGCCGGCGCCGCCGTGGCCCATGCCGGGAACGGATCGCCGGGATACTCGCGACCAGCGGGATGAGGACCTGGCTGTCATGCAGGTTCGCCGTCGAGACCGCCACAACCAGCGGCAACCCGGCCCCGTCGGTCAGAACATGCAGCTTCGAACCCGCTTTGCCACGATCGACCGGGTTCGGACCGGTCAGAGATCCCCCCTTTTCGCCCGCAGACTGGCCGCGTCCACGATCACCGACGACCAGTCGACCTGCCCGGCCCCGCCGTGGGCGTCGAGGACCGCCCGGTGCAGCCGGAACCAGACCCCCGCCTGGGTCCAGGTCTGGAACCGGCGGTGCGCCGTGGGTACCGACACCCCGAACTCGGCAGGCAGATGCCGCCAGGCGCACCCCGCCGTCAGCACGTAGACCACCGCAGTGAACACCGCCCGATCCTCTATCGGCGCGGTCCCACCACCCTGGTGGCGGGTCTCGAACCGGGGCAGCAGCGGTTCCACCAGCTCCCACAGATCGTCCGGGACCAGCCGCCCGGCGAGGCTGCTCTCCATCACATCCATGATCAGATATGTACCCG
>NZ_UBIZ01000411.1:0-431 GCF_900465275.1 Parafrankia sp. Ea1.12
GGAGCCGGTGGCAGCCCGAGGGTCTTCAGGACCCGGCGGATCGTGGATGCGCTCACCCGGTAACCGAGCTTGAGGAGCTCGCCCTGGATCCGCTGGTAGCCCCACGTCGGGTTCTCGGTCGCGAGCCGCTTGATCAGCGTGGCGATCTCCAAGCTGATCGGTGGCCGTCCCGTCCGCTGCGGGTGGGTCCACTTCCGTGTGACCAGGCGGCGGTGCCACCGGAGGATGGTGCCGGGGGTGACCAGCCGGTGCAGCCGCAGCCTCCTCGGTAGGAGTCGGATCAGTGCGGTGAGGACCGCCCGGTCCGGCCAGTCCCATCGGGGCTTGGGCTGGGTGCGGCGCAGCACCGCGACCTCGTGTCGCAACACGAGCAGCTCGATGTCCTTCGACGCCGACGAACGGCCGAGGAGAACCAGCCAGCCACACACCCG
>NZ_UBIZ01000138.1:0-2103 GCF_900465275.1 Parafrankia sp. Ea1.12
GCAGGTCTCCGATCTCGCCTGGCGGCGCCTGGCCCACGCCCACGCACAAGCCCGCACCGCCCGACCTCTGCCCACCCTCACCCGCCGACCCCGCGTCCGCCGCATCGCCTGACAGGAGGTAACAGCCATGGCCACGCCCAACCACGACCACCTCCGCCGTGTCGGCCGGGCGCTCGATGGGGCGCTGTGGCTGGTCGCGTTGCTGGTCGGGGCGTACTCGCTGGCAAACGTGCACAGCGTCGCCATCGGGCACCACACCGAGGACCCGCAGGCGTGGCTGTTGGCGCCCATCGTCGACATCGCGCTGTTCGCGGGGATCACCGCCGACAGCGTGCTTGCCCGCCACGGTCTTCACCCCACCTGGTGGGGCACCGGCCTGCGCTGGTTCTGCGGCATGGCGACCTGGACCCTCAACGTCTGGGACGCCGCCGCAAGCCTCGATGCCGGGGCGATCGTCGCGCACTCGGTGCCGCCGGTCGTGCTGATCCTGCTCGCCGAAGCCGCGCCCCGCTACCGCCACCAGTTCGCCACCCTCACCACCACCCCGCCGGCCGACGTACTGGCACCCGCCCCTGAAGCCGCTCCCACTGCCCCGGCTGGCACCCCGGCCGCTGACCCCATCCCGCCGACCAAGCGCGTACCAGTACCCCGTACCGGTACGCCTACCCGACGCCGTACCGGTACAGCGGCCAAGCCCCGTACCGCCCGGCGCACCGACGCCGATCTGATCGCCGCACTCGCCGAGGTACCACGCGACCCGGACGGCACCGTCCCAGTACGCCGCGCCGCCGCCGCGCTGTCCTGCGGCCCGGACCGTGCCCGCCGGCTGCTCACCACCGAAGGACTGCTACGTCCTCGCACCACCGACACCCCGACCGCCCCGACGCCGGTACTCACCGCCGTCTGACCCGCCGTCCGTATCGCCCGGGGCGCGGCGACCGTCTCGCCAAAGCCACCCGCCGCACCCCGGCCCCTCACCCCGCACCCGTAGGCCCGGAAGGGAGCTTCCATCATGGCCCACCGCTACCACTGCGACCTCTGCGGAACCGACTCACACGAGCTGTCCAGCCCGGCGGAGGTCGCGCAGATGCTCGCGGCCCACATGCAGGTCCGTCACAGCAGCGTGACCCGCTCCGACCCGCCCCGCGTCACCGGACGCACCGGCGGACGGACCCGCCGCCGCTGACCCACTGCCAACCCGCCCCGGGGCGCGGCGACCGTCTCGCCAAAGCCACCCGCCGCGCCCCGGGCCCTCTCACCCCTGCCTGCCCGTGTGAAGGGATGCCCGTGCCATGAGCACCACCGACCCGTTCCCGCCGCCAGACCCGGACGGCTGGACCCCCGACCTTGACCCCGCCGACGTCGACGCCACCCCGGCCGCGGCGGAGGTCGTCGACCTCGACAAGGCCAGGACCCGCCGCGCCGACCCCGACCAGCCCACCACCGACGACACCGGCACCGCCGATGACGTCGACGGCGACGAGGATGCCGAGTCGCTCACCACCCGCCCGGAGCAGGTCGGGGTGCCGGTCGACCCGCCCGACCACGACAGCCCCCGGGCCGCCGGCGGGCAGCGTCAAGCGCCAATCCTGCCCGCGTGGGCGCACTCCCGCGCCGACATCACCGCGACCGCCCGCCACGCCGCGGGCAACGCCGGCTACGTGCTCCGGTTCCACGCGGTGCGGACACCGAAGTACGCGGCGAAGATCGCCGTGTGGGCGCCCATCGGGTTCCTGCGCACCCTCGCCCGGCTGCTGCGCTGGGCCACCGCGGAAGAGGGGAACTGGGGTTTGCGGCAGGACGCCGCCCGCAGGAACGACCCGGAGACGTGGCTGAAGCTGGATCGCCAGCGTCAGCGGCAGACCTCGGTGCGCTGGCCGATCCTGATCGGCGGCAGCATCGCCGCTCTGGTCGCCGCCGCGGTGCTGTGGTTCGGCCCGACCCCCGCCCTGGTGCGCTGGCTGGTCTTCCTGGCCGTGCTAGGGCCTGTTCTGAGTCTGGATCACAATCGGGGTGTTCGTCCTTCGTGTGGGTGTTTCGGCTGGTAGCACAGTGGTATGACGCGTGGTGATCTGACCGATGGTGAATGGGAGTTGATCGAGC
>NZ_UBIZ01000057.1:0-234 GCF_900465275.1 Parafrankia sp. Ea1.12
GCAGGAACTGTCGCCATGTCGTGTCGGTCTGCCGTTTCGGAGCCGGTGGCAACCTGAGGGTCTTCAGGACCCGGCGGATCGTGGATGCGCTCACCCGGTGGCCGAGTTTGAGGAGCTCGCCCTGGATCCGCTGGTAGCCCCACGTCGTGTTCTCGGTCGCAAGCCGCTCGATCAGCGCGGCGATCTCCTGGCTGATCGGTGGCCCTCCCGTCCGGTGCGTGTGGGTCCATGTCC
>NZ_UBIZ01000254.1:0-1431 GCF_900465275.1 Parafrankia sp. Ea1.12
AGTGGGCGTTCTGCACGCTTTTGCCGGGTCTCAACTTGGGTTGATCTTTGGGGTGGTCGGTGGGGCGGGCTGGGGAAGGACGAACAGGCCGGGATCGGGCTCGGTGAGAACACCCCGTTCCACCAGGCGTTTCAGTTTGGCCCGCATGTTCTCGACGTGCCGGGGTTCGGTGCCGGTGCCCAGTGCCTGGCAGGCGTCCTTGGCGTGCAGTCCGTTCCCGTCCCGGGTGAACACGGCCAGCACCTCCCGATACCCCGGCGGTAGCGGCGTGGCCGGTGCGGTGTCGTTCTCGGCGGCCAGTTCCAGCACCGTCTCCCGTGTGATCTCCAGCCGTTCCAGGGCCTGTTCGGTGGCGGTGAGCCGCTCGGTGAGTCGGGCGATCTCTTCCCGCAGCTCCTCGACAGTCCGCCCGACGCGGGCCCGCCGGGCCTCGATCTGTTCCAGCACCTCCCGCACCGACACCCCGACTTTCTTCCCCCGGACCCGCCGGTCAGACCGGAGGGTCCCGCCAGGTCGGGGTGGCCGCCCCGGTCAGCCGGCGGGCCATCACCTCCACCATCGACCAGTGGATCATCGCCACCGCGCTGGCCGGTTTCGCCTCGTAGTCCCGGGCCAGCCGCCGGTGCAGCATCAACGTGCCCAGGGTCTGCTCGACCCTCCACCGCTTCGGTAGCACCGTGAACCCCCGCGTCCCGGGCTGCCGACCGACGATCTCCACGTCGATCCCCAGACCGGCGCCGTGGGTGACCACCTGCTGTTTGAACCCGGCGTCCACCCACGCCTTGCGCACCGGCGGCGCGGCGGCGGCGACCCGGTCGAGCAGGGCGGTGCCGATGGTGTTGTCGTGCACGCTGGCCGCGACCACGACCACGGCGATGAGCAGTCCCAGCGTGTCGACGGCGATCCCGCGTTTACGGCCCGGGCTGCGTTTCCCCGGGTCCAGGCCGGTCGTGTCCTTCGGGGCGTTGGTGGAGGAGCGGACCGTCTGGGAGTCCAGCACGACCGCGCTCGGGTCGGCTTTCCTGCGATGGTGCTCACGAACCAGCCAACGCAGCAGGTCGTGGATCGTCTCGGTCGTGCCGTCATCGCGCCACCGGCCGAAGTAGTAGTACACCGCCGACGTCGGGGGCAGGTCGTGGGGCAGGTAGCGCCACTGGCAGCCGGTCCGGGCCTGGTAGAGGACCGCGTTGACGATCTCCCGCATGTCGTAACCCCCCTCGTGCCCGCTGGCCGAGGGATGGCGGGCTTTCCATGCGGTGAGGACCGGGCAGATCAGTTCCCACGCCTCATCGGACAGGTCACTGGGGTAGGGCTTGCGTTCTGCCATGTCTTCCAGCAGAACGCACCAGCCGCCGACCGCAAGACGATCAGCCCCACACCCAAAAGATCAACTCAAGCTGAGGCCCGGCAAAAGCGTACAGAACGCCCACT
>NZ_UBIZ01000001.1:0-205 GCF_900465275.1 Parafrankia sp. Ea1.12
GGGCCACCCCAGCAAACCCGTAACCTGCCCATAGCTCTGGGTGAGCGGGCGAGACGGTTCCGGTTCCTCATCCGTGACCGCGACACGACGTTCACCGCCGTCTTCGACACCGTCTTCACCACCGACAACATCGATATCGTGCGGACACCCGTACGGACCCCGGTCGCGAACGCTTTCGCGGAACGCCGGGTCGGTACCGTCCGCG
>NZ_UBIZ01000062.1:0-886 GCF_900465275.1 Parafrankia sp. Ea1.12
GCGCTGAACCTCGCCGCCTACAACGGAACCGGCACACCCGTCGACACGCTGTTCAGCAAGGCCTCGCCCTTCTACTCGGACACGCCGCTGCGCAAGGCGGACAAGGCCACCGCCCAGCGACTGTTCGACGAGCTCGCCGCGGAAGGCAAGCCGGTGTCCTTCGCCGTCTCCACCGCCCCCACCTCGGAGAGCAGGACGACGGCGGAGAACATCCAGGCCCAGCTCGGCACGTTCAAGAACGTCAGCGTCCAGGTCAAGATCATCGAGGTTGCCGACATCGTCTCGCTGCGCACGACGCACGACTTCGACGCGACCACGTCGTCAGCGTTCTTCCAGGACCCCGAACCACGGCTGTGGACGGCCTTCAGCGGCGACTCGCCGGCGAACCTTTCCGGGATCGCCGACAAGGCGCTCAACGACGCCCTGCTGGCGGGGCGGACAGGCGCATCGGAACAGGACCGCGAGAAGGCCTACGACGCGGCGCAGGCACGGTTGACCGAGGCGATGCCGGCTATCTTCCTCACCCGGTCGGCGCCTGCCGTCATCACGGGCAAGAACGTGGGCGGCATCGTGCAGTACGGTACGGGTTCCCTGCTACCCGAGGATCTGTGGATCGCGAAGTAGCCCAGGACCCCGGTTGCGGCGTCCAGGAAAACGCGGTGTTTCTCTGACCCGGCGTCATCTCGACGCGCCAGAACCGCCAGCGGATCGTCCGCGCATGCGTCCCACGTGACGATCAGGTGCCAGGCACAGGAATGTGGCTTTTCCCAGTTGGCCGGAATCTGTAGTCAGCTGATCACGCCGCCTGCGGCGGGGTGGTTGACGGTGTGTAGCCAGGTGGGGCGGGTCGCGCGGGAGGCGAAGTAGCGGGCGCGGAGCCGCGCTT
>NZ_UBIZ01000069.1:0-964 GCF_900465275.1 Parafrankia sp. Ea1.12
CGCTCTTCGTCGCGAGTCCGAAGCGTCGGGTTTTGCGTCATTCGGTGTCCCTTTCCGACCTACCCCGATCAGTCAGGCAGGTCGATCCTGGTCCACCTCCGGCTTACACAGTCGTCATGACACGCCCAGTACAACACCGTCAATCGCCATGACCCGCCATTGCAAATACCACGACCCGCGGGTGCCTGCGTCGGCCATTGGGACAGCGACACGATCAAACAGGACACGCATAGGTTCGGAGCCGAGACGGGCGCGCGCCTGCGAGATCGCACCTGTGGTCGGTACCGTCCAATCACTGCGCCAACCGCGGAGAAACCGCAGGCCACCCACAAGCTTACGCATGACCTCTTCGTAGCCATCATCGAAGAACAGGTTCAGCGCGAGCACGTAGTATACCACAACGTGAGCCGGCAGTAACCGGGATCGCTTTTCCCGTTTCCCGCACTCCGCGACGACCTCGTCGATCAGGTCTCGACGCAGAAGCCGGGTCAATACACCGACACTGATACGATCCGTCAGCCGCTCACCCGACAACGGAACCATTCCATCATTACCGGCCACACCTGCATACTAGTAGGCCAGGATCAACGCATCAGCAAACAAGGAAACGAAACGTCGAAGCAGTGATGTAAATTTCCCGCGAGCTGGTTGGCGCGCTAACTAAGCGGCATTGGGATCTACCTCGCCACCGTTATCGACTGCTACTCCCGCAATGTCCTCGGCTGGTCGATGGTCACCCACCTGCGCACCGAACTCATCACCGACGCGTTCACCACGGCCACCTCCCGCACCACCCTCACCCAGAACGCAATTTTCCACTCCGATCGAGGCGCGCAAACCGAATTCAACCGGTCGTCGCAACACCGGCCTGTTGGAGTGAGAGTAGCTGGTTGTTCATCGCTTCGGTGGGGGTCTTCCAGCGGAGGGTCTTGCGGGGCCGGTCGTTGAGGGTCGCGGCGATGGT
>NZ_UBIZ01000110.1:0-2078 GCF_900465275.1 Parafrankia sp. Ea1.12
GGGGTGGCGGGTCCACCGGCACGGCCACCCGGTCCCGCCCGTCGCGCGTCGCGGGCGACCCCGCCGCCGGGCCGGCCCCGGCCGCACTCACCACGGGCAGCGCCGCCTGCTCGGCCCGGCTGGACCGCGCGGCGGTCAGCGCGTCCCCCGGGACGACGTTCATCCCGGCCGCCGCGGCAACGATCGCGACGACCCCGGCGGCCGGAACCAGTCGGCGGCCCGCCGCCGGCACCCGACGACGCAGACCCGGCCGGCCCTGCGCGCCGTCCCCGGCGGCACCTCCGCTGGCCGGAGCGTCCCCGCCCGTCGGAGCTCCCGCACCCGTCGGAGCGTCCGGGCCCGTGACGACCTCGAGGACCCGGTCGGCGTCCGCTCGCGGGTCGATGCCGGCCGGCACGTCACCGGAGACCAGCCAGCGCAGCAGATCCGCCGCACCCGGGCGCAGCTCCGGCCGCTTGCGCAGCGCCGTGGTCACCACCGGGCGCAGGTCGGCGGGGACGCCGTCGATGTCGGCGTCTCCCTGCACCGTACGCAGCACGAGCGCCTGCAGCGGCCCGTCACCGAACGGCGCCCGCCCGGTCGCCGCGAACGCGACCGTCAGCGCCCAGCCGAAGACGTCGGCGGCCGGGCCCGGCCGGTTGTCACCGGCGATCAGCTCGGGCGCCATGTAGCCGACGCTGCCCAGCACCACACCGGAGGCCGTCATCGTCCCCGGCAGGCCCGCGGCGATGCCGAAGTCGATCACCTTCGGGCCGTCCGCGGCGAGGATGACGTTGCTGGGCTTGAGGTCGCGGTGCACCACGTCGACGTCGTGGATCGCGCGCAGCGCCTCGGCGAGACCGGTCGCGAGGGTGCGCAGGGCCTCCTGCCCGGCGGGGCCGTCCGCCGTGACGGCGCCGAGCAGGGTGGGGCCGTAGACGTATTCGGTGGCGATCCACGGCGGGTCACCGGCCGGTTCGGCGTCCAGGAGGCGGGCGACCCGCGGGCTGTCGATGACGGCGATCGCGGCGGCCTCCCGGGTGAACCGGCGGCGGAAGCCCTCGTCGTCGAGGTACTCGTCGCGCAGCACCTTGACGGCGGCCTGGCAACCGGCGCCGTCCACGCCGAGGTACACGACGCCCATGCCGCCGCTGCCCAGCCGGGCCGCCAGCCGGTAGGGCCCCACGACGAGCGGGTCACCGGCCCGCAGCGGCTTCAACGCCACCAGCTCCTCCGACCGCCAGGTTCCTGGGCCGCTGCGTCGGACGGGTTCACGGTCACCACCGGATCACTCGTGATCGGACATCGGACATCGGGCATCGGGCATCGGGCGGACGTGCCCGACGGGCTCGGCACCCGGTTGGCGGCCCACCGCCGCGCGCACGGCGACCACCGGGCTCGAGCCCGTCCACAGGTAGATACGCGGTGACCACCCGGCTACCCACGCGCCACATCAGCGCAGCCACCCGAACGGCCCCGAGCCAGGTTCGGAGTCGGGTTCAGGACCGGGTTCCGGGCACCGGCGCCGAAGGCCGGTGGGCGGGCCGTCCGGTCGCGGATACTCCGGGAATGGGGCGCACCTATGACCGGATCGACGACCGACTGCGGTCGTTCATCGAGGATCAGAAGATCTTCTTCGTGGCGTCGGCGCCGCTCTCCGCCGACGGCCACGTCAACCTCTCGCCGAAGGGCCGCGACGGCTCGCTCACCGTGCTCGACGAGCGGACGGTCGCCTACCTCGACTTCGGCGGCAGCCACGCGGAGACGATCGCGCACCTGCGCGAGAACGGCCGGATCACCCTCATGTGGTGCGCCTTCGACGGGCCGCCGAAGATCGTCCGGGTGCACGGGACCGGTGAGCCGGTGTTCCGCGACGACCCGCGGTGGCCGGAGCTGATCGCCCGCTTCCCGCCCGGCCAGGCGGCCGCGGGCGGGCTTCGGGCGGTCATCCTGATCTCCGCGCGGCGGATCAGCGACAGCTGCGGCTACGCCGTCCCCTTCATGGACTACCGGGACGAGCGCCCGCTGCACGCCCAGTACTTCGACCGCAGGACGGACCCCGAGTTCGGCGCCTACTGCGATCGGGCCCCGTACAACGG
>NZ_UBIZ01000542.1:0-380 GCF_900465275.1 Parafrankia sp. Ea1.12
GCGCAGTCCACGTGGAAAAAGTCCACGGCCAGCATCGTCGACGCCTGCGTACGCAGGAACTGTCGCCATGTGGTGTCGGTCTGCCGTTTCGGAGCTGGGGGAGCCCCAGGGACGTCAGGACCCGGCGGATCGTGGATGCGCTCACCCGGTGGCCGAGCTTGAGGAGCTCGCCCTGGATCCGCTGGTAGCCCCACGTCGTGTTCTCGGTCGCAAGCCGCTCGATCAGCGCGGCGATCTCCTGGCTGATCGGTGGCCCTCCCGTCCGCTGCGGGTGGGTCCACTTCCGTGTGACCAGGCGGCGGTGCCACCGCAGAACGGTGCCGGGCGCGACCAGCCGGTGCGCCCGCAGCGCTCTGGGCAGGAGTCGGATCAGTGCGGCG
>NZ_UBIZ01000472.1:0-567 GCF_900465275.1 Parafrankia sp. Ea1.12
CCGCTACCCTCGAACACGCGCACCCGTCCACTCGGCGATCACTTCCTTCAGCAAGAGCGATCATGCCGAATGGCGGGTGCGTCCTACTTCCCGGAATCACCGGCGCTACGCACAGTCACAACCGGCCATCGCCGGCAGTCACCGGACAGACACGATCTCCGGCGAACTGGGAAGAGCCAGGAATGTGCCTGGCACCTGTTTCGCGTCGGACATCTCTCCGTTCGGTCTTTCCCCAGGATCTCGAGATCTCAGCACCCGGAACGAGTCGTCAGGTCGACGTCCGGGGCGGGCGGCTACTTCTGGATCCAGAGTTCCTCGGGCAGGAGCGAGCCGAGGCCGTACTGCACGAGGCCGCCGACGTCCTTGCCTGCGATGGCGCCGGGCTCCGCTCTCGTGAAGAAGACCACCGGGGCCAGCTCGGTGAGGCGCTGCTGGACCGTGTCGTAGGCCTTCTCGCGGTCCTGTTCCGATGCGCCTGTCCGCCCCGCCAGCAGGGCGTCGTTGAGCGCCTTGTCGGCGATCCCGGAAAGGTTCGCCGGCGAGTCGCCGCTGAAGGCCGTCCACAGC
>NZ_UBIZ01000205.1:0-22838 GCF_900465275.1 Parafrankia sp. Ea1.12
GGACTCGGCCGGGGAAGAGGCGGCCGTCGGGAGGGGGGAGGCCGCGGCCGTCGTCGCCCGCGGCTCCGAGGCGGTGCTCGTCATGTCGTGTCCGTCTGCAGTCGTTGTTCGCGTGGGTCCGGTGGCCGGGCACGACCGCGTCGTCGCGCCGGCCGGGTGGTTCGGTGCGGCCTGGTGGATCGGTGCTGCCGGGCGTCAGTGGTGCCGGACGTTGACCACCGGGCGCCGGACGGCGACTCCGCCGGCCCGTGCGCGCAGCAGCCCGACGACCGCGTCGGTGAGCTCGCCCGGGTCGATCGGGTGGCCGACCACCGCGTCCGCCTGCGACCAGGTGGCCAGCCAGCGGTCGTCGCGCCGGGCGACGAGCAGCAGCATGGGCGGGCAGTCGGCGACCTCGTTCTTGAGCTGCCGGGCCAGCCCCATCCCGCCGGAGGGGGTGGCCTCGGCGTCGAGGATGCAGAGGTCCGCCTCGCTGTGGTCGATGGCGTCGATCAGCGTCTCCGCGTCGGAGACCTCGACAAGCTCGAGCTCGTCGAGGTCGGGTGCGGGACGGCGCCCGAGCGCGGCCAGGACGCGCTCTCGGACGTCGGCCTTGCTCGCGTACACGAGGACGGTGCTCATGGCGTCCACGGGCCTCTCGATGGGCGACCGCCGTGGTCGGCGATCGGGAACGACTGCCGGTACCGGCACTGCGCGGGCACCGGTCCCCGCCGGGCGGCCCCGGGCGTCGCCGCGGAGGCCCGGCGCGTGGCGGCGGGTGTCGCACCGTCCCGGTATCCGTCCCGAAGGCTATCTGCTCGCCGCCCGCCAGGCGCGACGCCATCCGGCTTCACGGGACGCGACGGGCGGTGGGTACGGTCATGCCGTTCGGGGGCGGACGCCCGTGGGGTTTGCCATCGGGTGGTGATGCACGCGATACTGAGACTCGTTCTCAATGTTTGTCCGAGCGCCAGTCCCGACGTTCGCCCGTTGCCGCGGACACACCGACACACGGCACCGGGACGCGGGACGAACGCCCCGGGCGGCGCCGACCGATGACGGACGTGATCGATGCCGGAGCGGACCGAACTACGTCTCACCCCCCAGCGCACCCGTGTGCTGGAGGTGCTGAAGGCCGCCGAGGACCATCCGACGGCGGCGGAGGTCTACGAGCGTGTGCGACTCGCGGCCCCCGGGATCGGCAGCGCGACCGTCTACCGCGCCCTCGCGTTGCTCGTCGAGACCGGGCACGCCCTCGAGCTCAACCTCGGGGACGGCGCGGCCGCCAGGTACGACGCCAACACCAGCCGGCACGACCACGCCGTGTGCGAGCGGTGCGGCCGGGCCGCGGACATCGACCACCCCGTCCCGGACGGCATGGTGGCCGAGATCGCGCGCCGGTCCGGTTTCACGATCACCGGGTACGACCTGCAGTTCAGGGGCCTGTGCCCGGAGTGTCAGACCGCCGGCGAGGGCAATCGCCCGGGCCGACGGTAGGACCCGACACCCATCACGTAGGAGGAGTACCGCATGCCGAAGCTTGACGGCACCAAGACCCACGAGAACCTCAAGGAGGCGTTCGCCGGCGAGAGCCAGGCCAACCGTCGTTACCTGTACTTCGCCCGCCGTGCGGACATCGAGGGCCTGACCGACGCGGCCTCCCTGTTCCGCGACACCGCCGAGGGCGAGACCGGCCACGCGTTCGGGCACATGGACTTCCTCGCCGAGGTCGGCGACCCGGCGACGGGCGAGCCGGTCGGCAACACGTCGAAGAACCTCGCCAGCGCCGTGGCCGGCGAGACCTACGAGTTCACCGCGATGTACCCGGGCTTCGCGAAGACCGCCCGCGAGGAGGGCTTCGAGGAGATCGCCGACTGGTTCTCGACGCTGGCCCGCGCCGAGAAGACCCACGCCGGTCGCTTCAAGAAGGCCCTCGACGCGGTGGTCGCCGAGGAGACCGCTGACGCCTGAGCGGCGCGCGGAGCGGGCCCGGGGTCACCCCGGGCCCGCCACCCGGCCCTCTCGGGGCCCCCGGGCATCCGGCACCTCGGCAACACCCGAAAGACCGTTACACCCCGGTACATCCGGTACTCCGGGGATACACCCAGTACGGCCGGACGGCCGTCGAGGTCGATGCGTCCTCGCGACGGGGAGGGAGCCAGCACGATGACGCTGCGCACGATGGCGTTCACCGCCGCCGACATCACCACCGACCACACGGCCTACTCCGCCCAGCGGGTCCAGGCCCGCTCGAGGATGCTCCCGATCCGCGCCGAGCGGCGCGTCCGGGTCGGTGACATCCTGCTCTTCGAGTTCGAGAACGCCGAGACGTTGCACTACCAGGTGCAGGAGATGGTCTACACCGAGCGGCTCACCGCCCCCGGGGAGGTCGCCCACGAGGTCGAGGCCTACTCGCGGCTGCTGCCGTCCAGCCACGCCCTGACCGCCACGATGTTCATCGAGCTCAACCAGGTCGAGGCCGTGCGCGACGAGCTGGCCCGTCTCTCCGGCGTCCAGCGCCGGGTGGCGCTGGAGATCGGCGGGGTCACCGTGCCCGCCGTCGAGATCCCGGGCGTGGACGAGGACCCCGATCAGCCCAGCGAGACGGTGTCGGTCCACATGCTCCGGTTCCCGCTCACCGACGGCACCAGGGACGCGTTCCGCGACCCGGAGGTCACCGTGGAGCTGGTGGTCGATCATCCCGCCTACAGCGACGCGACCCCCATCGTCGGCGCCGTCCGCCGGAGCCTGATCGCGGATCTCGCGCTGCCGAGCTGACGGCCGCGGCCGCCCATCTCGGGCCGGAGCCGGGTACACGCGGGCGGAGCCGGGTATGCGAGGCCACAGAAGGCACGACTCCCGGATCGACAGGAGCCCGCTGTGACCGACGACGCCAACGACGGGACGACCCGGGCGGGCAATGCCCTGCACCGGCTCGCGCTTGACCACGACGACTCGGCCGCCCTGGGTGCCCTGGCCACCTCCGACGTCCTCGTTCCGGACGTCAGCGACCCGGCCAGGGACAACGGCGATGCCCGTGTGGTGCGGCTGCCCGTCGCCGAGCAGCCCGACGGCCAGCAGTTCGTCCCCACCTTCACCTCGGAGCGGCGCCTCGTTGACGCGCTGCCGAGCGTCGGGCGCTACCGCCGGGTGCCACTGGCCGCGCTGCTGCGGACGTGGCCCGCAGGTGATCTCATGCTTGCCGTCGACCCCGGAACGGAGGAGGGGATCACCCTCCCCGCGGAGGGTGTCCGGGCGCTCGCCGCCCTCGCGGACTGAGCCGTCCGGGCCACCCTCGGCGCGCCGCCCCGCCCTGGGTGAGGGACACAACAACGGGCGGGTTCCCGGGTTACCACCGGACGTGGCCGGCGTCTCGTCAGGTACCAGAACCTGCGTATTAGCAGGAGCTTCGACGCTGAGGAGCAAAATTTCCGGCCGCGCCGGGCCGCGATCCGGGCGTCGTCGACGCCGTGTAGTCCTACCGATTGTCGAACCTACGGTGGCGCGTGCGGCGTCACATGCCAGAATGACCGTCGTGGCCTCAGCCCCTGTCCTCGAGAAGGCTCCTCCAGCGCACCCGGCGGCCAACCGTCCCTCGATGGTCTCGGTCGGCACAGTGGTGTGGCTGTCGTCGGAGCTGATGTTCTTCGCGGCCCTGTTCGCGATGTACTACACGATCCGCTCGGTCAACAGCGGCAACTGGCCGCCGGTCACCGGCGACCCGGCCGGGTCCGAGATCGGGCCCGTGCACCTGCACGTCGCCTATGCGCTGTTCTTCACGGTGATCCTGGTCCTATCCAGTGTGACCTGCCAGCTCGGGGTCTTCGCCGCCGAGCGCGGCGACGTCATCGGCCTGCGCCGCTGGTACCTGATCTCGCTGCTGATGGGGATCGTCTTCGTCGGCGGCCAGGCCTGGGAGTACTTCAAGGAGAACGAGTTCACCCTGGCGTCGCACGGCTACGGGTCGGTGTACTACCTGACCACCGGCTTCCACGGGTTGCATGTGATCGGTGGGCTGGTCGCCTTCGTTCTGGTGCTGGCCAGGTCGACCTACGGGCGGTTCACGCCTGAGAAGGCGACGTCAGCGATCGTCGTGTCGTACTACTGGCACTTCGTCGACGTCGTCTGGATCGCCCTGTTCGCCACCATCTACCTCCTCCAGTGAGCGACATGACCACATCCAAGGCATCCGGAGCCGCGGCGTCCCCGACCTCGTCCGCGGGCGAGGCCGGCAGACCCCGGCTCATCTCGGTGAGGAACGCCGGGCGATCCCGGTCGACCTCCGCGCGCCGCCGACGGCGGTCGTCGTCCATCGTTCTTCTCCTCGGCCTGCTGGCGACGGGGGTGATGTGGACGGTGCTCGCTCCAGGCGGCAACGCGACGGAGACGCCGGACGCCAACGAGGCCGTGCGCCAGGGCCGCGCCCTGTTCCTGCAGGGTTGCGCGACCTGCCACGGGCTGAACGCCCAGGGCTCGACCGAGGGCCCGAGCCTGATCGGCGTCGGCGCGGCCGCGGTGGACTTCCAGATGTCCACCGGCCGCATGCCGCTCGCCGCGCCGGCGGCCCAGGCCGACCGCAAGCCCCCGTCGTACTCGGAGACCCAGATCGACCAGATCGCGGCCTACGTCCAGACCCTGGGCGGCGGTACGCAGGTGCCCGAGTTGACGGAGGCGGATCTCAACGACGCCGACCTCGCAGAGGGCGGTGAGCTCTTCCTCGCGAACTGCGCCCAGTGCCACCAGGCCGCCGGCGCCGGCGCCCCGCTCACCTACGGCAAGTTCGCGCCGTCGCTGAGCCAGGCCACGCCCGAACAGGTCGTCGAGGCGATGCGGACCGGCCCGGAGTCGATGCCGGTGTTCGGTCCCGGTCAGATCAACGATGACGAGGCCGTCGCGGTCGCCGCGTACGTCCGTCACCTCCAGGACACCCCGTCACCCGGTGGTTCCTCGATCGGTAAGTACGGGCCGGTCCCGGAGGGCCTGGTCGCGTGGGTGATAGGCATCGGCGCGCTGCTCGGCGTCTGCCTCTGGATCGGAGCGAGGCAGAAGCTGTGAGCGCCAACCAGGGCCTGACCGGGCCGGAGTCCGCGGACGGCGGCGAGCTGCCGCCGGACTCGCCGGAGCGGCGCATGCACTACGCCGGCTATCAGGGAGAGCCGGCCGACAAATCAGACCAGGACTCGATGAGCAGCATTTTCAAGAGGACCAAGCACCCGGTCGACACGGCCGGGCGCCCCAAGGACGCCACCGACCCCCGGGCCGGCGGCCCCGACGTCCCCGACGCGGGGCACGACGGGCCCGAGGTGCTCGGCACCCCCCCGCACCAGACCGACTCCTCCCGTATCCCGGAGACGACGGTCATGCGCTCGGGCGGGACGTCGACCCTGACCGCACAGGGCGCGGGCGGCGGCGCCGGTGGGGGAGTCACCCCCCGGGCCCCGCACTCCGCGGAGTACGACCGGCGGGCCTCCCGGCGCGCCGAGCGGCTCATCGCCTTCTGGTTCACCATCTCGGTCGTCGGCACGGTGGGCTTCATCGTCACCAACTTCGTCGGCGACAAGCACAAGCAGTACTACACCCCGGCGATGGGCAGCGCCCTCGGCCTGGCCGTCGGCGGCCTCGGCATCGGCATGATCCTCTGGGCCAAGCGCCTGATGCCGCACGAGCAGGCGGTGCAGGAGCGCCACGAGTTCACCTCCTCGCCGGAGGAGATCGCCGTCACCGAGGAGGAGGTCGCCCTCGGCTTCGCCGACACCGGCCTCGCCAAGTACCCGCTGCTGCGGCGCAGCCTCCTCGGCGCCGGAACGGTCCTCGGTGGCCTGCTCGTGGTCCCGCTGCTCAACCTGACCAACAGCAAGCCCGGCAAGAAGTTCGACCACACCCACTGGGTCAAGGGTGCTCGGCTGGTCAACCTGCAGGGCCGGTACGTCAAGCTCGGCGACATCGCGATCGGCGGCATCGAGACGGTGCTGCCGGCGGTGCCGGTCAAGGAGTCCGACGGCAGCATCTCCTACGAGCCCAAGCTGGACATCCACAGCAAGGCCGACAGCACCACGATCCTCATCCGTCTCGAGCCCGGCCTGAACAAGCCGCGCGAGGGCCGTGAGAACTGGGCTGTGGACGGCCACGTCGCCTACTCGAAGATCTGCACGCACGCCGGCTGCCCGGTCAGCCTGTACGAGCAGCAGACGCACCACCTGCTCTGCCCCTGCCACCAGTCGGTGTTCGACGTTCCCGACGGGTGCCGGGCGATCTTCGGGCCGGCCAGCCGCTCGCTGCCGCAGCTCGCCATCGCGGTGGATGACGAGGGCTACTTCATCGCCCGTGACGGGGACTACACCGAGCCCGTCGGCGCCGCGTTCTGGGAGCGCTCATGACCGCCGAACCCGCCTCCGTGACCACTCCGAAGTTCCAGAAGCGGCCGACGCCGGCGCGCAAGGCCAACCGGGCCATCGACGAACGGTTCGGGACGCAGGCGGCCATCCGCCGCAACCTGAACAAGGTCTTCCCGGACCACTGGTCGTTCATGATCGGTGAGATCGCGCTCTACAGCTTCGTCATCCTGCTGTTGACCGGGATCTATCTGACCCTGTTCTTCGACCCGTCGAACGTCGAGATCATCTACAACGGCTCGTACGTGCCGCTCAAGGGCGTCGAGATGAGCCGGGCCTACGCGTCGACGCTGGACATCAGCTTCGACACGCGGGCCGGCCTGGTGTTCCGGCAGATTCACCACTGGGCGGCGCTGATCTTCGCCGCCTCCATCGTGGTGCACCTGCTTCGGGTGTTCTTCACCGGCGCGTACCGCAAGCCCCGCGAGGTCAACTGGCTGATCGGCGTCGGCCTGCTGATGCTGGCCCTGGTCGAGGGCTTCGCCGGCTACTCGCTGCCGGACGACCTGCTCTCCGGCACCGGTCTGCGGATCGCGGCGTCGATCGCCCAGTCCATCCCGATCATCGGGACGTGGGCGTCGTTCCTGGTGTTCAACGGCGAGTTCCCGGGTGAGAACTTCATCCCGCGGCTCTACGTCGTGCACATCCTGCTCGTGCCGGGCGTGCTGCTCGCGCTGATCGGCGCCCACCTGGGCATCCTGTGGCACCAGAAGCACACCGACTTCCCCGGCCCGGGCAAGACCGAGCACAACGTGGTCGGCCACCGGGTGTTCCCGGTGTTCGCGGTGAAGTCCGGCGGCTTCTTCATGCTGACCTTCGCGGTGCTCGCGCTGCTGGGCGGCCTCGCCCAGATCAACCCGATCTGGACGTTCGGCCCCTACGACCCGGCCAAGGTCAGCTCGGCGTCCCAGCCCGACTGGTACATCGGCTTCCTGGACGGCTCCACCCGGCTCATGCCGCCGTGGGAGTTCCGCGGGTGGGGTCACACGATCCCGCCGCTGCTGTGGCCGACGGCGGTCCTGCCGGGCGTCCTGTTCACGCTGCTGGCGGTCTACCCGTTCCTGGAGGCGAAGTTCACCGGGGACAAGGCGTCGCACAACCTGCTGCAGCGCCCGCGGGAGGCACCGACCCGCACGGCGCTCGGCGCGATGAGCATCAGCTTCTACCTGGTGCTGTGGATCTCCGGTGGCAACGACATCATCGCCCACACGTTCAGCATCTCGCTGAACGCGATGACCTGGGCGGGCCGGATCGGGCTGATCGTCGTGCCGCCGATCGCCTACGTGGTCACCAAGAAGCTCTGCATCCACCTCAACGAGCGGGACGCGGAGATCGCCGCGCACGGCATCGAGACGGGCATCATCCGCCAGCTGCCCAACGGCGAGTTCGTCGAGGACCACCGGCCCAAGCCGCCGGCGGTGCCCGACTACCCGGTCGTGCCGAACGACCGGTTCGCGCTCACGGCCGGTGACGGCCACGGCAACGGGACCGGCCAGCACGGCACGGGCCTGGCGCGCCGGGCCGGCAAGGCCGTCGGCGGGTTCTTCACCGAGGAGTCGGAGAAGCCGGCGGACGGCGAGGGCGCAGACTCGGCGGTGGGCGGCGGTCAGACCAAGCACTGAGGTAAGCCACCAGGCTCGACCCGGAGGCACACTCGAGAACAGGCACGCTGAAGCACCGAGGGGCCGTTCCCGTCATCGACGGGGGCGGCCCCTAGCGCTGCGACCCTAGCGTTTCCGCGGCTCGCGGCCGCTCCGGCCGCTCCGGGGGCTGCTGGGCGCGCGCCCGCGTCGGGTGTCGGTGGGGGAGTCGAACCCGCGGTCGAACCCGCTGTCCAAACCGCCGTCGAAGCGGACGTCGAACCGCCGCGCCGCGCGGATCGCGCCGTGCGCCGGCCAGCTCCACTCGCCGTCCAGCCGGACCAGGCGCACGCCGGGCCCGGCCAGCCACCGCCCGATCCGCTCCGTCTCCTCGACCGAGGCGCACGGGGTGGGGCCGGGCAGCGGTCGGACGGTCTCCGCGCTGGCGACCACGGCGTCGACCCAGGGCCTCGGGTCGGTGCCGCGTGGCACCGACGCCGCGGAGACCAGCCGGCCACGGCGGACGACGGCGAGATCCCACCCGGCGTCGGCGGTCGGCGCGGCGGCGACCAACTCGTCGACGCAGGTCAGCGCCGTCAGCCGCTGCATGCGCGCGACGGCCCGCACGTAGGCCGCGAGCCGGTCGCGGACCCCGGCGGCCTCCTCGTAGCGCTGGTCGGCGGACAGTCGCGCGATGCGCCGCTCCAGCACGTCCACGACGGGCCGCGGATCGGCGGTCATCGCGCCGCGCGCCGCGGCGACGTGTTGGCCGTACTCGGCGACCCCCTCCCGGCCGTCGCACGGCGCGCCGCAGCGCCCCAGCTCGGCCAGCGCGCACGCGGCCGTCGGACGGCGCGGCGAGAGCCGGGTCGAGCACTGGCGCAGCGGGATCGCCTCCAGCAGCGCCGTGGCCGCCGACTCGGCCGCCGCCGCGCTGCCGAACGGCCCCAGCGACGTCACACCGTCGCCGACGGAGCGGACCCGGGAGAGCCGGGGGAACGGCTCGTCGGTGAGCCGCAGGTAGACGGCCCGCTCGGGGAACCGGGAGCGGCGGTTGTACGGCGGTTTGTACTCGGCGATCAGCCGCAGCTCGCGCACCTCCGCCTCGAGCGCGTGCGCGCACTCGATCGCGTCGACCCGCTCGGCGATCGCGACCATCTCCGCCATCCGGGTGCGGGGCTCGCTGGCCGTGAAGTAGGTACGCACCCGGGAGCGGACCGACCGGGACGTGCCGACGTACAGCGGGCGCCCCGTGCCGTCGCGGAACACGTAGACCCCCGGGCCGGTGGGCAGGTCGTCGGCGAGGTGCCGCTTGCGCCGCTGGGCGGGGGAGACCCGCGCGCTGTACTCGTGCAGATCCTCGATCGTGGTGACACCCAGGTTGCCCAGCCGCTCGAACAGCCCGTGCAGGACGTCCACCGTCGCGCGGGCGTCGGCCAGCGCCCGGTGGTTCGGCTGGGTCGCGCTACCGAAGAGGGCCGCCAGGGAGGACAGGCGGCAGTCGCGGGTCTCGTCGCGGCTGATGACGCGGCGCGCGATCCGCACCGTGTCGAGATGCTCCCAGGCCGGGGCCGGGTAGCCGCACGCCGTGGCGGCGGCGCGCAGGAAGCCGAGGTCGAACGGGGCGTTGTGAGCCACGAGCACCGCGCCCCGGGCGAACTCCAGGAACGTCGGCACGACCTCGCCGATGCCCGGGGCGGTGGCGACCATGGCGTCGGTGATGCCGGTGAGCACGGAGATGAAGGCCGGGATGGGGGCCGACGGCCGGACCAGGCTCGACATCTCACCGAGGATCTGGCCGCCCCGAACCCGCACGGCGCCGATCTCGGTGATCTCGCTCGTCGCCGGCGAGCCGCCGGTGGTCTCCAGGTCGACGACGACGAACGTCAGGTCCGACAGCGGCCGGCCGAGCTCTGCCAGGCTGGCCTGGCGCGGCACGCCGCCGGTCGGCGCAGGGACTGGGCACACGGCGACACCCTAGGCCGCGGGTACGACAGGATTCGTCCCCGGTCGGCCCGGCGCGGCTCAGGAGAACGGCCGGGCGAAGGCGGTCGGCCCGGCGTTCATCACGCGGAACTCGTTGCCCTCGGGGTCGCGCAGCACGAAACCGGTCTCCCCGTCGGCCTCGTACCGGGCGAGCTGGCGCGCGCCCAGCGACGACAGCCAGCCGATCACCCGCTCCGCGTCGACGGCGTACAGCTCCAGGTGCAGGCGGTTGCCGGCCTTGTCCGCGGTGTCCTGCTCCGGTTCCGGGCGGCGGCCGGCCCGGCGCGCCGCCCATCGTGGTGGTCGTTGCTCGCCTCGGGCGGCCCGCGGCTCGGGCCGCCGCCGGAGCAGGAGCTTGGGCCCGGCACCGGCGGGATGACGCAGGACGGCCGAGTCGCCGCCCTGCTCGGAGACCTCGTAACCGAGGGCGTTGGACCAGAAGCGGACCATCGTGTCCACATCGGTGCAGTCGACGCTGATACGGGCGACCCTGATGCCGTTCGTCTCAAACCACGCCACCCGGAGCATCATTCCGTATGGCCGGGTTTGTTGGCGCACCAGAGTGCTTCCGGCGTGTCCTCCTGGACCTCTTTGTGGGCTACGTTTCCTGTTAGTCGCTATTGCCCGCTATCGTATGGTTTCAAGTGTGATAGTGGATGGTGTGGTCCGCCTGCCGGCCGCGTTCACCAGAGGCTCCCCGGACCGACCGCGACCCCGGCGTCCGTGGTCGGGTGCCGCGCGGTCGATCTCGGTAGGGTCCGGCCATGGCCAGTGTCTTCACCCGGATCATCAACGGCGAGCTCCCGGGCCGCATCGTCTACTCGGACGAGTCGGCGGTCGCGTTCCTCTCCATCGCGCCCGTCCGCCCCGGGCACACGCTCATCGTGCCCCGCCTGGAGATCGATCACTGGATCGATCTGCCGGACGAGACGGTGCGCGCGGTGTGGAGTGCCGCGGCTGTCGTCGGGCGGGCCATCGACACGGTGTTCAAGCCACGGCGGGTCGCGGCGATGCTCGCCGGGATGGAGGTGCCGCACGCCCACATCCACCTGTTCCCGATCGACGCGGAGTCGCAGATGAGCTTCGCGCTCGCCGACCACAACCCCGATCCGGCGATGATGGACGACGTCGCCGAGCGCCTGCGGGCGGCCCTGGCGGAGCCGCGCCGGGTCTAGATCCGGCCACGCCGGGTCCGGAGCGAGCCGTGCCGGTTGTGGCGGAGCCGTGCCGGTTGTGGCGGAGCCGAGTCGAGCTCTGCCACGGGTGCCCCGCCGAGGCCCCGTCCGTGCCCGTTCACCGTGGAACGGGCACGGACGGGGCCCCCTGTCGTCAGAACTGGAACTTCGCCGGCTGCGTCGCGAACAGCGGCTCCCAGGACAGGATGTGGTGACCCGCCGGGGCGTCGATGACCACGTTGCCGCGCACCTTCTGACCGGCCTTCAGGTCGAGGGTGAACAGCTTCGGCTCGACCGTGGTGAAGGAGCCGTCGTAGCGGCTGCCGTCCGAGGTCTGGATGTAGAAGTCGTCCGGTGACGCGGTCGTCTCGCCGCGGATGGTCTCGACGGTCACGTTCAGGATGTAGTTGGCGCCCTGCACCGGCGGATCGGAGTAGTCGGCGGCCGGGCCGGTGGTGCTGCAGATGCTGTTCAGCGTCACCTTGGCCTCGAAGTCGCTGACCGACGAGCTCGCGGTGCCGACCACCGTGCCCGTCCCACCCAGGGTCAGGGTGCCCGCGGGCGGCGCGCCCTGCGGCACGACCGGCGTGCATCCGGCGGGGCCGGCAGGCTGCTGCGGGGCCGTCGTCGTACCCGGGACGGCGGGTGCCGTCAGGGTGGGCACGGTGCCCGGGCCCAGGTTCGTGACCGCCGGCGGCGTGGCCGTCGGCTTCGAGTCGTCGCCGCCGGCCGCGAGGGCGATCACCACCCCGAGGACGATGACCGCGACGACGGCCACCGGAATGATGATCATTGCCGGGTTCCGGCGGGGCCGGGCCGGTGGCGGGCCGCCGGGCTGCTGCCAGTTGCCCTGCTGCTGGGGGAAGCCCTGCTGGTAGCCAGGCTGCTGATAGCCGGGCTGCTGGTACCCCTGCTGCTGGTAGTCGCCTGGCTGTGGCTGGTAGCCGGGCTGCTGGTACCCCTGCTGCTGGTAGTCGGCGGGCTGCTGATACCCGGGCTGGTAGCCCTGCTGCTGGTAGTCAGCCGGCTGCTGGTAGCCCTGCTGGTACTGGCCCTGGGTGCCACCCTGCTGGTAGTCGGCGGGCTGCTGCCATCCGGTGCCGGGCTGGCCCGGCTGCCCCCAGGGCGTATCGGTGCCCTGCTGGGGCCACTGCTGTTGTCCCGCCCCGGGCCACGAACCGTCCGGGTTGGGCCCGCCGGCCGGTGGCGTGCCCCATCCGCCGCCCGCCCCGCCGCCCACGGGCGTGGTGGACGGCCATCCGCCGCCTTCCTGGCCCGGCGCGCCGGTGCCCCACTGCGGCACGGGCGCCGGCGGCGGGGTGGTGGACGGCAGGCCGCCCTGGCCCGCGCCGGGAGCGCCGGCCGCTGCGGGCGCTCCGCCCGCCTGGCCGCCGGCATCCGGTGGCTGTTGCCACGAGTTGTTGGGGGCCCTCCAGGTCTCCTGGTTCTCCGGACCGGGGGAGGGCTGGCCAGGAGGGGTCTGGTCGGTCAACGGGTGTCCTCTCGACGGCCATTGCCGTGTTTCTCTCGAAGTGAGGTATGTGCGGACGGACAGGGCGAGGCTACATAAGCCGGATATCACATGAGACAATGGCCGGCTGGCTCGCGAAATGCGGTAGATGCGGCGGTGCCGTGATGCCCCGGGCCCGCGCCGCCGTGTCCTGTGGCCTGCGGCAGCCCCTCGGCCCCGGCCCACCGGGGGCGAAACACCGCTTCCCGTTGGGATTCGCGGCCGCCGACGCGGACCCTGCGGCGGTGCGTGCCCGTTCGCGGTGGGCTGGGCACGGATTCACCGATGGTGTCCGAAGAGGTCGTGCTGGCCGACCGATACCCTGGACCGTCGCTGTCGTCGTTCGCTCCGGAGTCCCCCGTGCCAGTGGTAATGCCCCGACCACTCGGCCGGCCACGGGGAGTCGGCGTCCGCACCCCCGCCGGCCAGGCCGGGCCCGTCGCATGAACGAGACGCTGCCCGTGGACGTGCGGGCCCAGGTCGTGGTCTACGCCGCCGAGACCCTGGCCGACATCGCCGAAGCGGTCGTCCCCCCGAGCCTGGTCGCCGTGCGCCGGTTCAAGCCGTCGCGCCGGGCCCGGCTGGGCGCCGTCCCGCTGGCGGCCGCGATCGAGCACGACGCGCAGTTCCGCGGCCGGGTGGCCGAATGGGTGCGCCGCACCCACCCCGATCTGGTCGTCGCGATCACCGGGGAGGGCGGCCCGCCACCCGCCGCCCCACCCGCCCAGGTCGCGGCGGTCGCCTACATCCTCCGGCTCCCCGACTGGGAGCAGTTCGTCGAGGAGGCGGCCCGATCGTCCGAGCAGGCGGTCTCCACCGCGCGGCTCGTCGACGCCGAGCGCGAGATCGACCGCCTGCACCAGCAGATCGAAGCCGTCCGCCGGCTCGCCCGCACCGAGCAGGACCAGCTGCGCGGCCAGCTCGACCAGGCACGGGCCGAGGCGGAGGAGGCCCGCCGCCGGCTACGGTCCTCCGCGGACCGCGTCCGCCGCGCCGAGCTCGCCGCCCGGGAGGTGAGCCTCGCCGCCGAGGCCGCCCGGGACGCCGCGCTGGCCTCGGCCCGGGAGAGCGAGGCCGAGGTACGGCGGCTGCGCGCGCGGGTCGGTGACCTCGAGGCCGCCGCCTCGCTGACCCGCCGCGACACCCGCGAGTCCCGCGGCCTGGACGAGGCGCGGCTTCGGGTGCTGCTCGACACGCTGATGGCTGCGGCGAACGGGGTCCGGCGGGAGCTGGCGCTGCCGACCACCGTCGCGCGGCCCGCCGACCTGGTCGACCGCTCCGACAACGGAGCCGCCTTCGACCCGTTCTCCGCGGTCGGTGGCCGCGGGCGCTCCGCCGACGACCCGGCCATCATCGACGACGTCCTCGCCATCCCCGGCCTGCATCTGATCATCGACGGTTACAACGTCACCAAACGCGGCTACGGCACCCTGACCCTCCAGGCCCAGCGGGCACGCCTGCTGGCCGGCCTGGGAGCCCTGGCCGGCCGCTCCCTCGACACCGAGGTCACCGTCGTCTTCGACGCGACGGCGGTGGTGGCCCGGCCGGTCGGGGTCGCGATGCCCCGCGGCGTGCGGGTCGTCTTCAGCCAGCCCGGCGAGCTGGCCGACGACGAAATTGGACGTCTCGTGCGCGCGGAACCCGTCGGCCGACCGGTGGCCGTCGTGACCTCCGACCGCGAGGTGGCGGAGAACTGCGCCTCGCAGGGCGCCCGCACCGTCCCCTCGGACGCCCTCCTGGCCCGCCTCGACCGCTAGCTCTCCGCCGGCCCCGACTTACTCAGCCGCCACGGTTCGTTGACGCTTGGGTGGCGCCGGGTATGGGGGACGGGGTTCGGGCGTCCGGAACTGTCGGACCCCTCACCTAGCGTGGTTCGCGTCGAACTGGTGTCCGGTTCCGCGGTGGTCGACAGGGCTCGGTGATCTACCGGGTGCGGGGAAGACCAGGCGGATCCGGGCGGCGAACCGAGAGGTGAGCACGATGCTGATCGACTGTGATGCGTGCGCCGTGCGAGACGTCGCGTGCGCGGACTGCGTGGTGACCGTCCTGCTGGCCCCGCCGTCCACCGGCATGGAGTGGGACGAGGACGAGCGCCGCGCCCTCGCCGTGCTCGCCGATGCCGGGCTCATCCCGAGGTTGCGGCTTGCCCCCGGCGGGTCGCCGACCGGCCCGGAAACGCCCCGGCCCCTGCCACGCCGCCGCGCCGGTTGACGCCTGGCTGATGCGCTGCCCGGGGCGTGCCCGGGGAGCGGGCGGTGCGGCCGCGTCCGGGAGAGGGAGAGCGCTCTGTGTGCGGGCGGGGCGCTGCGGTGGTGTCCGCGTGGTTGGAGGCGTCCCACCTGCGTCTTGATGGAGGCGATGCGGGAACATGGCGGCGTGCGGGTGCTCGCTGTGACCAATGACTTCCCTCCGCGGCCCGGTGGCATCCAGGCGTATGTGCACAATTTCGCCTCGCGGTTGCCCGACGACGAGATCGTGGTGTATGCCCCTGCCTGGCGGGGGGCCGCCGAGTTCGACGCGGCGCAGCGGTTCCCGGTGGTGCGGCACCCGACGTCGCTGATGCTGCCCACGCCGGATGTCTTCCGTCGCGCGCGGGAGATCGCGCGGTCGGAGAAGTGCGACACGCTGTGGTTCGGCGCGGCGGCGCCGCTGGGCCTGCTCGGGGCGCGGCTGCGCCGGGATCTCGACGCCCGCCGGGTGCTGGCCAGCACGCACGGGCACGAGGTGGGCTGGGCCGCGTTGCCCGGCGCGCGGCAACTGCTGCGGCGCATCGGGGCGACCACCGACGTGATCACCTACCTCACGGACTACACCAGGGGTCGCCTCGGTCCGGCCTTCGGTCCGCATCCGGACCTGGCCCGGCTGCCCAGCGGTGTCGACCCGTCCCTGTTCCGGCCGGGGGAGGGGCGGGACGAGACCCGTCGTCGCTACGGGCTGGGTAGCCGTCCGGTGGTCGTCTGTGTGAGCCGTCTGGTTCCGCGTAAGGGGCAGGACATGCTGATCCGGGCGCTGCCGGCGTTGCGCCGGCGGATCCCGGGCACCGCGCTGCTGCTCGTCGGCGGCGGGCCGTACCGGCAGGAGCTCACCCGGCTGGCCAGGGAGAACGACGTCGCCGAGCACGTGGTGTTCACCGGGTCGGTGCCGTGGGCGGAACTGCCGGCCCACTACGCGGCGGGGGACGTCTTCGCCATGCCGTGCCGCAACCGGCGCGCGGGGCTCGAGGTCGAGGGCCTGGGCATCGTCTTCCTCGAGGCCTCGGCGACCGGGCTGCCGGTGGTCGCCGGCCGCAGCGGGGGAGCCCCCGACGCGGTCCTCGACCAGCGGACGGGGGTGGTCGTGGACGGCCGCGATCCGCGCGCGCTGATCCGGGCCGTCGGCGACCTGCTGGCCGATCCGAACCGCGCCCGCTCGATGGGGACCGCCGGGCGGGCGTGGGTCGAGCTCCGCTGGCGCTGGGACGTCCTGGCCTCGGACCTGCGCGACCTGCTGCTCGCCTGAGCCGCCCGCGGCCGCCCGGCCTGCGCCTGGCCCGGGCCATGCTCGGCTGGGGCGTGCGGGGGATCAGGAGGCGGTCCGGGCCCCCGCGTAGATGGATTCCACGGCTGCCGCGTGGCGTTCCATGATGAGGTTGCGCTTCACCTTGAGACTCGGGGTGAGCTCGCCGCCGGCGACGGTGAAGTCGTTCGGCAGGATCACGAACTTCTTGATCGACTCGGCGTGGGAGACGGTGGCGTTCGCCGCGTCCACGGCCTTCTGGACCTCGGCCAGCAGTTCCGGGTCGGTGGCGAGGTCGGCGGGGGTCACCGTCGACGGGTGGTCGTGGGTGTCGCGCCAGGAGGCGAAGGCGTCCGGGTCGAGGGTGATCAGGGCGGCGATGAACGGCCGCTGGTCGCCGATCAGCATCGCCTGGCTGATCAGCGGGTTCTCCTGGATGCGGTGCTCGAGGGGCGCCGGGGCGATGTTCTTGCCGCCCGCGGTGACGAGCAGCTCCTTCTTCCGCCCTGTGATGCGCAGATGTCCGGTCTCGTCGAGGGAGCCCAGGTCGCCGGACCGCAGGAAGCCGTCGGCGTCGAGCGCCTCCTTGGCCGCCGTCTCGTCGTTGCGGTAGCCACTCAGGACCAGGTCGCCGCGGATGAGGATCTCCCCGTCGTCGGCGATACGGATCGTCACGCCGGGCAGCGGCAGGCCGACGGTGCCGATCTTCAGTGAATCGGGCCGGTTCACGGTCGCGGCCGCGGTGGACTCGGTGAGCCCGTACCCCTCGAAGATCGGAACCCCGATGCCCCGGTAGAAGTGGCAGAGGCGTGGGCCCAGCGGCGCGCCGCCGCTGATGGCGTGGTCGATCCGGCCGCCCATCGCGGCCCGCAGCTTGCTGTAGACGAGGCGGTCGAACAACGCGTGCCGGGCGCGCAGCAGGAAGCCGGGCCCGCCGTGGTCGAGGGCCTCGCTGTAGGCGATCGCGGTGGCCTCGGCGGCGTCGAAGATCCGGCCTTTCCCGTCGGCGTGGGCCTTGGCACGGGCGCCGGCGTGCACCTTCTCGTAGACCCTCGGCACCGCGAGCAGAAAGCTCGGGCGGACCTGGGCCAGGTCGGCCAGCAGCGTGGACGTGTCCGGCGCGTAGGCGATGCACCGCGCGCTGTTGATGATGGTGCACTGCATCGTCCGCGCCAGCACATGGGCCAGCGGCAGGATCATCAGCGTGGACGCGTCCTCGGTGAACAGGTCCGGCATGGTCGCCGCGGAGCTCATCGCGTTGAACAGCAGCGAGCGGTGGGCGAGCTCGCAGCCCTTCGGTCTGCCGGTGGTGCCGGAGGTGTAGATGATTGTGGCGATGCTGGCCGCGGTCACCCCGGCCCGCGCGGCGGCGAGCTCCTCCTCGCCGGTCCCCGCGGCGGCCCCGGCCTCGGCCAGGGTGTCGAGCGCGCCGCCGTCCAGGACGAGCACCTCGCGCAGGGTGGGAACCTGGTCGCGCACCGTGGCGACGAGTGCGGCGTTGGCCTCGGTCTCGACGACGGTGAGAACGGCCTCCGAGTCCGACAGGATCCACTCGATCTGGCTGGCACTGGACGTCTCGTAGACCGGCACGGTGACCGCGCCGGCGACCCAGACCGCGTAGTCGACGACCGTCCACTCGTACCGGGTGCGGCTCATGATCGCGACGCGGTCGCCGGGGCGCACCCCGCGGGCGGCGAGGCCGGCGGCCGTGCGGACCACCAGATCGCGGAACTCCCGCGCGGTCACGTCGGCGAACTGGCCGCCCGACTTGTGGCGGACGATGACCTTCTCGGGTGTCCGTGACGCGTTGGCGAACACGGCATCGCTGAGAGTCATGTCATCCGCCACGGTGACTCGGGCGGGAGAGGTGTACTCGCGCACGGGAACTCCTTGGCTGGCGGCGGGCCGTTCGGGGTGACGTGCCGGTGCGGCGCTGATCCGCGACGCTGCCTTCTGGTGCGGCGTGGCACTGAGGTGTGGCACTGATGGGAGGGCGGTCGGTGATCGGAGAGAAGTTGGTCAAGTGACGTTAGCCTGTGAGCGCGGCCACGGCGAGCCGTCCGCGCCCGCTTTTTTCGCCCCCGCCGCGCCGACCCGCCTGTGCGCTTTCGGGTACGGGTGCTGTGGAAGGCACGCGACTCGCCCTAAGCTCTCTCACGTGCGCGTGCATGTGGTGAGCGACGTTCACGGACGGTCGGACGCGCTCCCGGGCGCCGCCGCCGGTGCCGACGCCTTCGTCTGCCTCGGTGACCTGATTCTCTTCATCGACTACTTCGATCACGGCCGCGGGATCATGGGTGAGCTGTTCGGCGCCGAGGCGGTGGGCCGCATGATCGAACTGCGTACCGAGCAGCGGTTCGACGAGGCGCGGGAGTGGTCCAGGAAGCTCTGGGCGGGGGTCGACGGCGACCGGGCCGACGTCGTCGAGGCGGCCATCCGGCGGCAGTACGCGGCCATGTTCTCCGCGTTCCCGACGCCGACCTACCTCACCTACGGCAACGTGGACCTCCCACATCTCTACCCCGACTTCCTGCGCGACGGGATCACCCTCCTCGACGGCCAGACCACCGAGATCGGCGGGCTGACGTTCGGGTTCGTCGGCGGTGGGCTGCGCACGCCGATGAACACCCCGTACGAGATCGACGACGAGACCTACGCGGCGAAGGTGGCCGCGGTCGGCGCGGTCGACGTCCTGTGCTGCCACATCCCGCCGCACGTCCCGGAGCTGGTCTACGACACGGAGGCCCGCCGGTTCGAGCGCGGCAGCGTCGCGGTGCTGGAGGCCATCCACGCGACACAGCCGCGGTACGCGCTGTTCGGCCATGTGCACCAGCCCCTGGTCGCCGAGCTCGAGATCGGCGCGACCCGATGTGTCAACGTCGGTCACTTCAACGCGCGGGGCGCGCCGTACGTCCTCGAGTGGTAGGACACCCGGCCCCGCGCCCGGGTTCCGGTAGCCTCAACGATCGATCGGGTAATCGTCCGGCGGCCCGTGACACGGGTCGCCGAACGGGTGCCGAACGGCCCGCGGAGGCGGGCCGGCGGCACGGCCCGGACAGGACCGGCGGGTCCGACCAGGCCCCGCCGGGGCGATGAGATGTGGAGGTGCTGGCGGCTATGGCGGACCACGCGCAGTCGTCGATCGTCATCGATGCCAGGCCGGCCGTCATCATGGGGGCCATCGCGGACATCGCCGCCTACCCGACCTGGGTCGGCCAGATCGAACAGGCCGAGATCCTCGAGGTCGGCCCGGACGGCCGCCCGCGGCAGGCCCGGTTCCGGATCAACGCCGTCGTCGTGAAGGACGAGTTCGTCAACGAGTACACCTGGAAGGGCGACGAGCACGTCAGCTGGAGCCTCGTCTCCGGCGAGGCGATGTCGACCCAGGACGGTTCGTACACGCTGCGTGATCTCGGCGACGGCAGCACCGAGGTGACCTACGACCTCACCGTCGAGCTCAAGATCAAGATCCCCGGCCTGCTCCGTCGGAAGGTGCAGGGCGGCATCGTCGACGCGGCGCTCAAGGACCTCAAGAAGCACGTCGAGAAGCTCACCGAGAGCTGACCATCCGGTGCGGTGTGTGCTCCTGACGGGCAAGGGTGGTGGTGGGACCACGACGGTGGCGGCGGCGACGGCCACGCTCGCGGCCCAGCGCGGCCACCGGACGCTCCTGGTCTGCGCCGACCCGGCCGCCGGCCTGGCCGGCATCCTCGACCATCCGCTCGGCCCCGGTGAGGTCGAGCTCGAACCCGGGCTGTTCGGCCTCCAACTGGACCTGCGCCACGCGTTCGCCGAGCGCTGGCCGCAACTACGCGCGCTGATCTCGGCCGTGGCCCCCGCCGCCGGTGTCGACCTCCTGGAGGTCGAGGAGCTCGCCGGCCTGCCCGGCGCCCTCGAGGCGCTCACCCTGCTGGAGCTGCGCGACCGGCTCGAGTCGGACCGCTACGACGTCGTGGTCGTCGACGCAGGGCCGGCCAGCGCCGCGCTGCGGCTGCTGGCGAGCCCGGAGACGCTCGCGTGGGGCTGCCGCCGGCTCGGCTCCCCGGACGGCGCGCTCGCCCGCTGGATGCGCCCGTCGCTGGCGCTGCCGGGCCGTCTCACCGGGCGGGTGGCCGCGATCGCCGGGCCCGCCTACGAGGCGGTGTCGTGGCTGGCACGCCTGGCGCGTGACATGCGCGCCCTGCTTGCCGATCCCGTCGTGACCAGCGTGCGCCTGGTGCTGACCCCGGAGACGGCCGCGCTCGCCCAGGCCCGGCGGACCCTGAGCGCCCTGGCGCTGCACGGCATCGGCGTGGACGCGGTGGTCGCGAACCGGGTGATCGCTTCGGTCGGGGGCGACGCCTGGCGGGCCGGCTGGGCGGCGGCGCACCGTCAGCAGCTCATCGAGATCGGCGCGTTCGTCGCGCCGCTGCCCGTCCTCACCGCCGCCTACCGGGCCGGTGAGCCGCTCGGGCTGGAGGAGCTCGCCGCCTTCGGCGCCGCGGCCTACGGAGACCTCGACCCGGCCGCGGTGCTCAGCGTTCACCGGTCCGGCGAGGGGGCGGGCCCGCGGGTCGAGCGCACCGAGGGCGGCTACGCCATGTCGTTCGGCCTGCCCTTCGTCGACCGGTCGGAGGTCGACCTCGCCCGGGTCGGTGACGACCTCATCGTCAGCGTCGGCCCGCACCGGCGGCTCGTCCCGCTGCCCGCCGCGCTGCGCCGGTGTGATGTGTCAGGCGCCCGGCTGGCCGAGGAGCGCCTCGTCGTGTCGTTCGTGCCGGACCCGGCCCAGTGGGTGCGCGCGTGAGCACGTCGGACGGGGTGCCCCGGGAGGTCGTCGGCTCGCTCGCCCAGGAGGCGGCGCTGCTGGCGGCGGCCGTCCGGGACTGGGCGGCGGCCAACGGCGGCCCGGACGCCGCGGACGGTCATTTCGACACCGCTGACGGGCAACCCGCCGGCACGGCACCCGCCGGCACGGCACCCACCGGCGCAGCCGCCAACGCCACAGCCCCCGGCGCCGCGGGATCGGACGCGCACGGCGGCCGGGACGGCTCCTGGCCATGCTGCGCCTGCCCGGTCTGCCGGGTTCTCGCCAGTGTCCGGGAGGAGCACGTGGAGGTCGCGGGCCACCTGGTCGACGCGGCAGTGTCACTGAGCGCGGCGGCGCGTGCCGCCTGGACGGTCTGGGGCGCCAGCGGGCACCGCGGCCAGGCCGCGGGCGAACCTGCCGACCCGGCCGGACCGCGACATGGTGCAACCGGCCGGGAGCGTAGCGAAGCGGCCGCCGGGGATCGGGTTCGTCCGGCCGAGACGGGGCACGGTGGAGGCGCAGACCGTCTTCCCGGGCAGGCGGCGGCACCGCATGACAGCGGCGGTCCGGCCGCCAGGGAACGGGGAGCCGGGACCGACCGCGATCCCTTCCCCGCGCCGGGCTTTCCACCACCAGGCTTCCCACCACCAGGCCGGGGCCGTGAGACGGGCGCCGGCCTTACAACGTCCGCGGGGTCGCCCCGACCCCGTGTCCAGAAGATCGATGTGAGGTGAGCGCACAGTGACCACCGGGTCAGCGACCGCCCCCGAGGGGGACGGCGACCTGGCGATCGGAGTCGACGTCGGCGGGACGAAAGTTGCCGCCGGTGTCGTCGACGCCCAGGGCAGGATGCTGGCCTCCGCCCGACGGCCCACCCCGAGCCATGCCCCGGCCGAGGTCGCCGACGCCATCGCCGAGCTCGTCGCCGGGCTCCGCCAGGAATACGACGTCCGCGCCGTGGGCATCGGCGCGGCGGGATGGATCGACCGCGACCGGTCGACCGTCCTCTTCGCCCCGAACCTGGCCTGGCGCGACGAGCCGCTGCGCGACGTCGTGGCGGAGCGGGTCGGCCTGCCCGTGGTCGTCGAGAACGACGCCAACGCGATGGCCTGGGCCGAGTACCGCTTCGGCGCCGGGCGCGGCCAGGCCGACCTCGTCTGCGTCACCGTCGGCACCGGTATCGGCGGCGGCATCGTCCTGGACGGCCGGCTGCACCGCGGCGCGTTCGGTATCGGCGCCGAGATGGGCCACATGCAGGTGGTCCCGGGCGGCCACCTGTGCGGCTGCGGGAACCGCGGCTGCTGGGAGCAGTACGCCAGCGGACGGGCCCTCGTCCGGGTCGCCCAGGAGATGGCCACCGCGTCCCCGGAGGCCGCCCGCACGATGCTGGCCGGTCGCTCCGTCGAGGAGCTGAGCGGGCCGGACGTCACCGCCGCCGCCCAGGACGGCGACCCGGCCGCGGTGAAGTGCTTCGAGGAGATCGGCCACTGGCTCGGCCAGGGCCTGGCGAGCCTGACGGCGATCCTCGACCCCGGCCGGTTCGTCATCGGTGGCGGAGTGTCGGACGCGGGGGACCTGCTGGTCGGGCCCGCCCGCGCCCAGTACCGGGCGGGGCTGTCGGGCCGCGGGCACCGGCCGGAAGCCGACGTGGTGGTGGCCACCCTCGGCTCCTCCGCCGGCATCGTCGGCGCCGCCGACCTCGCCCGCCGGTAGCCGCCGGCCGGCCGGGCACCGCGGGGGCATCGGGGCTCGGTTGGGCCCCGGTCGGGGCTGAAAGCGATAAATATTCGTACCGCCCCGGCCGCTATGCACGGCAGCCGAGGAACCGTGGCCGTTGAGTGACAGCCACGACTCACTCGACGGCCACACTTCGCCCGGCGGCGGAGCCGGCCGTGCATAACAGCTGGTGGTGCGGTTCGGGGGGAGAGGGGG
>NZ_UBIZ01000095.1:0-1731 GCF_900465275.1 Parafrankia sp. Ea1.12
GACCTAAATCCGCCAGTAGCTGGTGATGTTGAGGGTTTGTAGATGGCTGGAACGTGAGCGGGTGCCTGCCGTGCAGGGAGAATCGGGGTTACCACACCAACCGATGGCTTCCTGACGAGAGGCACCCGCCGGGTGAACAGACTACGCAGATCGGCCGCGTCGCGGAAACGGGTTCCACGGGTGCGGGTCGGGCCGTCCGATCGGTCGCTGACCGGGATGGCGGGGCTGGCCGCGGTCGCTGAGCTGGTCGACCGGCTCGGGGTCGTCGAGGTGTTGGACGACCAGATCGGGCCGGTCAAGCGGCGGGCGCGGGGGCTTTCGGGCGGGGAGTTGCTGGTCGGGCTGGCGAGCGCGCAGCTGGCGGGGCAGGCGAGCATGTCCGGGCTGGACCGGCTGCGTCTGGACGAGGCGGGTGGGCTGCTCGCGGTGGTGCCGTTCGCGCCGTCGCGGACGGCGGCGCGGCTTTCGGGCCGGTTCGGCCCGGTGGCGCTGTCCGGGGTCGAGGCGACGGTTGGGGTGCTGGCCGGCCGTTGGCTGTCTCGGCTGCCCGGGCAGCGTCGGGCCGAGCTGGTCACCGGGCGGCCGACGATCGACCTGGACTCCTCCGACGTGGAGGTTTTCGGCCGTGGGAAGCGTGGCGTGGCCTATACCTACGAGGGGAAGAAGGCCGGCCGGCCGCTGCTGGCGTCGTGGGCGCGGACCGGGCTGGTCTTGGCCGCCGACCTGCTCGCCGGGGACCAGGACGTCCGGCCGCGTGCCGCCGGGCTGCTGACCCGGGCGCTGGCGAACCTGCCGGCTGCCGTCTGCGCGCCGCCGCTGGTCCGCGCCGATTCGGGGTTCTTCACCGGGGACCTCGCCCGCGCTGCCGTGACCGCGGGCGCGGACTTCGCGGTCGCCGCGCCACGCAACAGCGCGCTCTGGCGCGCCTACGGCGCCGTTCCCGAGAAGGCCTGGACCGACGCGCGGGACATGACCGGCGCCCAGGTCGCCGCCAGTGGCTATGCCCCGGCCGGCTGGCCGCCCGGCACCTACACGATCATCCGCCGGGTGAAGGTCCCTGCCGGTGAGATCTCCACCGACCCCCGCTCGCGGCGGCGGCGCACGATCCCGAAAGACCAGCTCACCCTCGCGTTGGAAGGCGTCGCCGACCACGCCTGGGCGGTCAGTTTCATCGTCACGAACATCCCCGCTGACGAGCCCGACGGCATCGTCGCCGTCGAGCACTGGTTCCGTGGCCGCGCCGACATCGAAACCCAGATCAAAGATGTCAAGCTCGGCGCCGGCCTGCGCCACCTGCCCTCCGCGGACCCGGCCGTCAACACCGTCTGGATGTGGGCGGCGATCCTCGCCGGCTGGCTATCTACCCTGTTCCAGTCCCTGACCGGATTCGACCAGCGCGCGGGGCGCGCGCACGGCGACCGGCTCCGCCACGAACTGATCAACATCCCCGGTCGGGTCATCCGTCACGCCGGCACGCTCACCCTGCGCCTGCCACCCGGCCGCGACCAGCACCTGCCCGGCGCCCTCGAACGGCTACGTGCTCTGCCCGCAGCCGGCTGACCAGCCCGTTCCCCCGACGAGACCCCGTCCGGGCCGTGGACCCGGCGCCCACCCGGTACGACAGCCGGGCCGTCACCCTGCCCACCAGCCGGAAACACCATCAACAAGCCGGAAAGGGAAAGATCACCGATCTTTGATCACGCCAACCGTCGTTACTGACGGATGTAGGTC
>NZ_UBIZ01000074.1:0-18143 GCF_900465275.1 Parafrankia sp. Ea1.12
GATCATCGACGCGTTCGACGAGGTCGAGGCCGGGCGGGCGGGCGCGGGCAGTGGGCCGGTGTAGGCGAACAGGACGGTCGGTCGCCCGGCCTCGACCTCGTCGAACGCGTCGATGATCAGCGCGAGGTCGTGGCCGCCCAGATCGCGCAGCGCATCGTGGATCTGCTCGTCGCTCAGTCCGTCGAGCAGCCGGTCGACACCGGCCCCGGAGGCTCCCGGACCGGCGAGCCGGCGCCGCAGCTCGGTCCCGTCCAGTTGGAGCAGAGCGAGGTACTCGGCGGGCGACATCGCGTCCAGCCGGGCCCGCAGCGCCGCGCCGCCGGGGGCCCGGAACAGGGCGGCGAGCCGGCGGCCGTAGCGCAGGGTCAGCACCTGCCAGCCGGCGGCCTCGAACATCCGCGCCGCCCGGGCCGGCCCGCCGACGCCACCGGGCGGCCCGCCCGGGCCGGGGCCGGCTGGCGTCCCCGGCGCCCCGGAGTCGGTCGGCGCGCCGCCGGTCACCAGGACCACCCAGAACAGCTCGCCCAGGTGGGAGACCCGCTCGTCGGTCACGGCCTCCCAGACCGCGGAGTCGCGCAGCTCCGCGAAATCGATCAGGCAGATCTGGCGGCCGCTCGGGGCACGGTCGAAGCGCTCACCCGCGAAGCGGCTGGCCAGCGCCGACCAGATGGTCCCGTTCGGCCCGACGTTGCCGGCCCCGGTCGCGCGCGGCGGCCGCCGGGTGGACGGCCCCGCCGCCGCGGCGCCGTCCACCCGGTCGAGGGACGGCAAGCGGTCGGGTGGCCGCGGACCGGCGGCGACCGGAAGGCCGGCGGCGACCGGAAACGCGGCGGCGAGCGGAGGGCCGCCGGGCATCGGCGGCTCGTCACCGTCGAGCGCGGACCGCAGGACCTGGTGGACGGCTCCCAGCAGCGGCCCCGCGTGCGGGGTGGCGGAGACCCGGTCGGCGACCCGCAGCGTGTCGAACCACAGCGCCGCGGCGATCGTGGACGCGGCCTCGCACATGGCCCGGTCGGCGGCCGCCCCTCGTGGGCCGCGGGCGCCGGTCGAGACGGCGTGGTCGATGCCTGCCGCCGCGAGCTCGCGCAGCCGGGCTTCCACGGCGGCCAGCGCCGCGAGGTCGAGCACGCCGCCGGGCGGCCCGGGAACGATCTCGCCGAGTCGCGCCGCCTCCTCCGAACCGCCACCGGCGTCTTCCCCGGCGGCACCCGTCGCGCCGCCAGGCCCGCCCATGGCATCGGGCCCGCTCCGGTTACCGTGCCCGGCCGAGTCACCGAGGCTCGTAGCGGCACCGGCCGCGTCGCCGGGACCTGACCCGCCGGGGCGTACCTCGCCGGGGCCGGTGTCGGCGCGGCCGGCGTCGCCGCGGTTGTCACGGCCGTCACGGCCCGACGCGGCGTCGTCGGCGGGCGACTCGGCCGGCATCGCGGGATCGATCGTCAGGTCGTCCCGGCGGCCGTGGCCGTGCGTGTACTCGCCGGCTCGGATGTCCGTCCTGCGCAACCCCCGCCTCCGTCCCATCGCCTCGACGACCTACCTGGAGTCCAGACGTGCGGCCGGGTCGGAATGTTGCGCCAGTTCCTCGACTCGCCGCGTGATGACGTCGTCCGGAGCGTCCACCTCGATGAACTTGACCCTGCCGATCGAGCGGATCAGGGCCACGTCGGACCGGCGGACACCCAGTGCCTGCGCGAGGGCGCGCAGCGCCGCCTCGTTCGCCCGGCCCTCGACCGCCGGTTCCCGTACGCGCACGACCAGCAGCCGGCCGTGGGTCGGGTCGGACGTCGCCGGCCCCACGGCCGTCCGGTCGGCGGCGGGACGCACCCGGATCGCTACGCGCACCCGCCCATCGTCCCCGACGGGCCGGCGGCACGGGGCGGGGAGTGTCCCGGGTGGCATGGGCTCGCGCGACCCGGCGGGCCGCTACGATCCCGGCCATGGTCGAGAACGAAGGTCGAGTCGCACTGGTGACCGGTGGCAACCGTGGGATCGGCGCCGCGTGCGCGGCGGCGCTCGCGGCCTCGGGTGACCGGGTGGCCGTGGCCAGCCGCGGTGGCGAGGCACCCGACGGGATGCTCGGGGTGCGGATGGACGTCACCAGCGCGGACAGCGTCGACAAGGCGTTCAGCGAGGTCGAGGCCGCGCTCGGCCCGGTCGAGATCGTCGTGTCCAACGCCGGCATCGTGCGCGACACGCTGATGCTCATGATGTCGGAGGACTCCTTCCGCGACGTCGTCGACACCAACCTGCTCGGGGCCTACCGGGTGGCGAAGCGCGCGTCGCGCTCGATGATCCGGCGCCGCAACGGTCGGTTGATCTTCATCTCGTCGGTGGTGGGGCTCTCCGGCGGTCCGGGGCAGTCGAACTACGCCGCCTCCAAGGCGGGCCTGGTGGGTTTCGCCCGGTCGCTGGCACGCGAGCTCGGCGGCCGTGGGATCACCTCGAACGTGATCGCCCCGGGTCCGATCCGCACGGACATGACGGACGCGCTCACCGACACCCAGCGCGAGTTCCTCGTCGCCGCCACCCCCGCCGGACGGATGGGCGACCCCGCGGAGGTCGCCGCGGCGGTGGTCTTCCTCGCGTCGCAGGGCGCCGCGTATGTGAACGGCGCGGTCATCCCGGTCGACGGTGGCGCCGGCATGGGCCACTGACGGCCCACACCGGCAACCGGCGCGCGTCGGCGGCGCGGCCAGCGGAATGACGCGCCCGGCGCGTGGCGTTGCAGCCCTGAGATGACAGCAGCCGTGAGATGACAGTGACGGACGGTGCCGCCCGCCCGTCGCCGGCCACGGCCCGTGGCGACGCCCCCGGCGGGGAGCGTGCCGCCCGCCCGGGCGGCCCACGGGTCGACGCGGCGGGTGCTGATGGGCCACGGTGGGAGTGGACGGATCGCCGGGCGGGCGGGCGGCCGTCCCCCAGCGCGGCGCGCCGGAGCGCCGCGAGGGCCGGGTGCGCGAGGGCCGGTGGAGGTGGCGCCGTGAGCATGATCAGGGTCGAGTCGCGGGGAGGCCGCGGCTACGCGGTCGAGGTCGCAGAGGAGACCGCGCCCGGGGCGCACGGGCTGGCGTTCTCCTACGCCGTCCGGGTGGACGACGAGGTCGTCGACGCGCTGGGGCTGGATCCGGACGACGACGCGGCGCTGACCGCCCTCGTCCGGGAGTCCTTCGCGTTCCTGCTGGCCCGCGAGCCTGCGGGCGACATCCTGCGCTCGTTCGACCTGTCGACGATCTCGCGGTACTTCCCGACGTACCTCGACGAGATCCGGGGCCGGGTGCCGCGCTGACGGCGCGGACCCGGCTGGCGGACGGGCGCGACGTACGACGTACGACGGGGGCGACGTACACGGAAAGGGGACATGACGGTGCCGACGGACGCCGCCGGCCACGGCCGCGGGATCGACGTGGACGCGCTGCTGCTCGTCTCCTTCGGCGGTCCGGAGGGGCCGGAGGACGTCCTGCCGTTCCTGCGCAACGTGACCCGCGGCCGCGGCGTGCCCGAGGCGCGGCTGGCCGAGGTCGCGGCGCACTACGACCGCTTCGGTGGGCGCAGCCCGATCAACGACCAGAACCGGGCGCTGCTCGCCTCGCTGCGGGAGCGGCTGGCCCCGATGCCCGTGTACTGGGGCAACCGGAACTGGCAGCCGTACCTCGCCGACGCCGTGGCGCGCATGCGGGCCGACGGCGTGCGCCGGGCGGCCTGCTTCGTGACGTCCGCGTTCGCGTCCTACTCGGGGTGCCGGCAGTACCGGGAGGATCTGGCGGCGGCCCTGGAGCAGGTCGGCCCGGGCGCCCCCGACCTGGTGAAGCTGCGGCTGTTCTTCGACCACCCGGGATTCGTCGAGCCGATGGTCGACCACTGCGTGCGGGCGCTCGCGACGCTGCCGGTGGCGGTGCGCGACGAGGCCCGGCTGATGTTCACCGCCCACGCGCTGCCCCGCTCGCAGGCGGCCGCGAGCGGGCCGGACGGCGGAGCCTACGAGCGCCAGCTCCGCGCGGCCGCCGGTGTGATCGCGCAGCGCGTCGCCGCGTGCGTCGGTACCCGGCACGAGTGGCAGGTCGCCTACTGCAGCCGCAGCGGCCCACCGAGCGTGCCCTGGCTCGAACCGGACGTCAACGACGCCCTGGCGGCGCTCGCGGACGGCGGCGCGCGCGCCGCGGTGATCGTGCCGGTCGGTTTCGTCAGCGACCACATGGAGGTCGTCTACGATCTCGACGTCGAGGCGGTGCGCACCGCCTCGGAACGCGGCCTGGCGGTCGCCCGGGCGGGTACCGTCGGCACGGATCCCCGCTTCGTCGCGATGGTGGCCGATCTGGTCGCCGAGCGCCGTTCCCCCGAGTGGGAGCGGCCCGCGCTGAGCGGCGAGGGGCCGTCGCACGACGTCTGCCCGCTGCACTGCTGTGACCCGGGCGCTCGGCGCCCGGCGGCCGCCGGTGTCCCGGCGGATCTGTGCGCGCACGGCCCGGCACGTTCCGGCGTGACGGCGTCACAGCCGGGCAGGCCGGCGAACGCGGAGCGCTCCCGGCATGGTGAACCGCGCAACGAAGCGACGATACTGGTGGATGAGCGGGCAGGTACGTCGCGGTCCGACTCTCACCCCGCAGGCGAATAAGACGGAGCGATCCGAGACATGCAGCGATTTGTGTTCGACCCGCCGGAGCGGTTCGTGGTCGGGACCGTCGGGCAGCCCGGTGACCGCGTGTTCTTCCTCCAGGCGGCGGCTCGTGGGCAACTCGTCACGGTGGGTCTGGAGAAGACCGAGGTGACGGCGCTCGCCGAAGGGCTGACGGCCCTGCTCGGCCAGGTGGGTCAGACCCAGGGGATCGCGCTGCCGGCCGCCTCCGACGTCGAGGTCGACCTCGCCCCCCTCGACGCCCCGTTCGAGGAGGACTTCCACCTCGGCCAGCTGACGGTGTCGTGGGACGGGCACCGGGTGTTCGTCGAGGCCGCCGGACTCGCCTCGAGCGAGCCGCGGATCACCGACACCGAGAGCGACGTCGACTCGCTGCGCGTCGGCCTCTCGATCGAGCAGACCAAGGCCTTCATCGAACGGGCCCGCAGCATCGTGGCCGCCGGCCGCCCGCCGTGCGTGCTCTGCGGCCGCCCCGACGGCCCGTCCGGCCACTTCTGCCCGCGCCTGAACTGAGCCCGCGCAGGGGCAAGGCCGCCGGGCCCCGTCGGGTACCGGCGATCCCCACCGCCGATGGCCACCTCGGTCTTCGCCCATCACGGCCCGCTCGCCCTTTAGCTTCCTGCTCGCCCTTTCGGGCCGGAATCCGCCGCCATCGACCCCCGAAACGGCGAGGAAGAAACCAAGCGGATCAGTGGCTGGCGTAGGCCGGGTCGAAGGCGTCGTAGGCCGCCTCGTAGGCCCGCCGGACGGCGCCGGACAGGCCCCGCAGGGCCGCGGAGCGGCGGCTGACCTCGGTCGCGGTGACCGCGGCGCCGTCGTCGCGGGCGGCGAGCTCCAGCAGTTCGGCGAGCCGCTCGGCGCGGGCGAGCAGGGCGTGCGCGTTCGGCGGGTAGCCCGGCCCCAGCCCGGGGCCGGGCTCGGGCTCGCCGCGGTCGCGCAGCAGGGCCAGCACCTCCGGCCGGGCGCTGGCGATGTCGAGGTCCACCAGCGCCGCCGTGGTCTGCCTGATCGCGACCGACAGCTCGTGGTCGGCGGCGCGCAGCCCGGCGGGTGGCGGTGGAACCCGGCCGGCCCGCAGCACCCGCCAGTGCACGGACTCCAGGCCGCCCTCGACGGCCGGGCCGTGCACGATCACGGACGGCACGAGGACGAGCGGGGGCGTGGGCCCGATCACCACCAGCGCCTCGCCGGCGGTGAGCGCGTCCCTGTTCACGTCGGGCGGACCCGGCAGGCCGCTCACGTCACCGGGCACCGGGAGCACCAGGCGCATCCGTTCGGCTCCGGCGCGGCGCAGCGCCCCGAGGCCGAGGACCAGAGGTTCGTCACCGACGGTGTGCGGCGCACTGCCGCCCAGCGCCTCGTGAACCTGGGTGATGACGTCGTCGAGGCCGACGAGTCCGGCCAGCCAGGCGTTGCCCCAGCCGGCGAGGACGCCGGAGCGCGGGGAAGCGGGCAGGTCGGCAAGCACATGCCTACCGTAGGGAATTCACCGGCCAAACGCGGTACCGAGTCGCCGGAAACCGTGGTTTCGCGGACGCAAATCACGCCGCGGGGCGTGCGCGCGGCCCAGCAGCCAGGGAATCCCGATCGTGGCGACCCAGCGCAGGTGGTCCGCGGTTCCCGGCGGCGGGGGCACGTGCCGGGGGTCCGGCAGCTCGCCGACAGCCATCCCGGTCTCCCGCAGCTTCTCGGCGAAGGCCCCTGCGATAAGGCGATGTCCGTGCGGTCCCGGGTGCACCAGGTCGACGTCGAAGGTGGAGCGCCGGCGGACGGCCGGGTGCCGGCCGAGGTCCACGACGAGCACCCCGTCGTCGCGCGCGGCGGCGGCGTCGACCGCCGCGTTGAGATGTCCGACCCGCTCGGCGAGCAGCCGCTCGATCGGGCCGGGCAGCGGCAGCAGACCACCCGGATCGGGCAGCCGCGCGGTCAGCACGACAATGCCGTCGGTGCGCAGCCGGCCGATGCTCCACACCATGTCCTGGCGCAGCCGCAGCGGGTCGAAGGTCGGCTTGAAGACGTCGTTCATGCCGGCGACCACGCAGGCCAGCGCGGGCCGCAGCGCCAGGGCCACGGGGAGCTGGCGGACGCGGACGTCCCGGGCGGTCGCGCCCGTGCGGGCCAGGTTCTCGTAGTGGACGAGCCCGGGCGGGGCCAGCGCCGCCGCGAGCAGCGCCGCGAAGCCGCGGCCGGCCAGCGCCCCCGGCCCGCGGTCGCGGCCCATGCTGACTCCGTCGCCCAGGCCGGCGGTGAGGCTGTCGCCGAGCGCGACGAAGCCGAGGGCGCCGTCCGGGCGGACCAGGCGGAGCGGGCGCGTCGGCACGGTGCGCGGGTCGTCGTTCACGGCGGTGTCGTCCACGGCGGCGTCGTGGCGTCAGGCCGCGAGGGGGCCCGAGACCGGACCGGCCGCGGGAGTCGCGTCCACCGCGGGGGACGCGGCGGGCAGGTCGTGGCAGCGCAGGAACCCGTCGATGGTGGCGCTCCACGGGAACCGCTCGGCGCGGGCCCGGGCGGCGTCCCGTCGGCGGTCGGGGTCGATCGACAGCAGGTCGAGAGCGGCGTCGGCGAACGTGAACCCGGTTCCCGCGGCGCTCGTCCCGGCGGCCCCGTCGCCGGCGGGGTCGGCGACGAGCTCCGCGAGCGCGCTCGCGTGGTGGACGACCGGCGCCGTCCCGCTGGCCATCGCCTCCAGTGCGGCCAGGCCGAACGTCTCGATCGGGCCCGGGGCGAAGGCCAGATCGGCGGTCGCGAGCAGGCCGGCGAGGCGCCGCGGGTCGGCGACGAACCCGAGGAAGGCCACCGGCAGGCCCGCGGCGAGGCGTTCCAGGCGGGCGCGGCTGGCTCCGTCACCGGCGATGACGAGGCGTACCGGCACCCGGCGGCGCACCAGCTCGGCCACCGCGGCGAGCGCGATGTCGACCCGCTTCTCCGGGGAGAGCCGGGTCGCCGCGACGATCAGGATCTCCCGGTCCCGGGCGAACGCGCGGCGCAGCGTGCGGTCGTGGTTGGCCGGTTGGAAGCGGTCCAGCTCGACGCCGAGCGGGACCTGGCTCAGGTTCGGCGCGCCGATCCGGACGAACTCGGTGGCCGCCCACCCCGTCGTCGCGACCACGGTGTCGAAGCCCGCGGCGAGCGCCCGGTTCGACCGGTCGGCCGCGGCCCGGACCGGCAGCACCCCGCGCAGCGGAGCGGGCGTCCACAGGCCCAGCAGGCGGTCGAGCCGCTCGTGGCTGACCACGAGCGAGCGGACGCCCTGCCGGCGGGCCCACCGGCCGAGCGGGCGCAGCGTCGCGCGGTCGTGGATCTCGATCCGGTCGGCGCGCTCCCGCTCCATCACCGCGGCCACCCGCCACGGCTCGGCCAGCACCCGGTAGCCGGTGCCGGGCAGCAGCGGCGCGCGCAGGGTGATGATCCGCGCGTGTGCGGTGCGCTCCTCTCCGTCCGCGGCGCCCGGGACGATCTGCACCACCTCGTGGCCGGCCCCCGCGTACCCCGCGGCGAGGTGCCGCAGCGTCGTCCGGATGCCGCCCGACGCCGGCGCGACGAAACTCGCCGCCTGCACGATCCTCATCCTGGCCACCCGTCGGTCGTCGCGGTCGTCGCAGTCGCGGTCGTCGCGGTCGTCACGGCGAGCGCCGGCACCGCGGTCATCGGTGTCATCGCCGTCCACGCGGGGCGCGCGGCCTCCGCCGGTCCGGCGATCCGCGTGCCGCCGGGCCCGCGGCGGGCCCGGGTGAGCCGGGTGGGCAGGCGGTGGCGCCGCCCGGCCGCGGGCTGCGCGGTGCCCAGCACGTCCCGGTAGTGCCCGAGCAGCTCGTCGCCGATGGCGTACCAGTCGCAGCCGGCCACCGAGGCGCGCGCCGCGCTCGCCAGCCGGGCCCGCAGCTCGCCGTCCTCGACCAGCCGGGTGACCTCGCGGCGCAGTGCGTGCGGGTCGCCGGGCGTGTAGTGCAGGCCGGTCCGCTCGTGCTCGATGACGTCGAGCAGCCCCCCGGCCGCCGGCCCCACGACCGCGACCCCGCTGGCCTTCGCCTCCTGCGCCGCCTGGCAGAACGTCTCATGCGTGCCGGTGTGGACGAAGACGTCCAGGCTGGCGACGGCGGCCGACAGGTCGGCGCCGGTGCGGAAGCCCAGGAACGCCGCCCCGGGCAGCGCCCTCGTCAGCGCCGGCCGGCAGGGCCCGTCGCCGACGACGACGAGTCGCGCCCCCGGCAGGTCGGCGATGCCGGCGAGCAGCTCGACGCGCTTCTCCCGGGCGAGCCGTCCCACATACCCGACGAGGACCTCGCCGCGCGGCGCCAGGGCGGCCCGCAGCCGCTCGTCGCGGTGATCGGGGTGGAAGCGCTCGAGGTCGACGCCCCGGCTCCAGCGGGCGACCCGCTGCACGCCCTCGGCGAGCAGGGTGTCCACCGCGTCCCAGGACGGCGCCAGCGTGCGGGCGGCGAGGCGGTGCACGCTGGCCAGCCAGCGCCAGATCGTCCGCTCGGCCGCGGAGAGCCCGTAGCGGGTCGCGAACGCCGCGATGTCGGTCTGGTAGACGGCGATGCTCGGTACGCCCAGCCGGCGCGCGGCGTAGGCGGCCTGGGCGCCCAGGCCGGCCGGGGCGGCAAGGTGGACGATGTCCGGGCGGAACTCGCGCAGCGCCGCGGCCAGCCCCGGCCACGGGGTCGCGAAGCGGAACTCGGGGTAGCCGGGCATCGGCGCTGACGGGCTCCACAGCACCGGGGCCCCGGCGTAGCTGCGCGGGGCGGTCCGGCGGGCGGCCGGAGCCGGCGCCGGGGCGACGACGAGCGCCTCGTGACCGGTGTCGCGCAGATGCTCCAGCACCCGGCACACCGAGTTCGTCACGCCGTCGACCTGGGGTAGAAACGACTCACTGACCACGGCGACTCGCACACGAGCACGGTGGCAGCGACCAGCGCCCAGGCGAGGACCATCATCCGTCCACCGCGTAAACATTCGGACACAGATTGGTGGGGTGGGAACTCTTCCAGGTGTCGGATCTCGCGACGGGGATCGTTGTTCCGTCCGCGCCCGCGTGGGCAGGATGTCGCCAGGAGGGGACGACCGTCCCGCTCCGGATCCTCGGCGATGGGCGTTGAGCGGGCCATGGACGTCGTGAGCGGGCAGTGGGCACTGTGAGCGGGCGATCGGTGTGAGGTGGCGGCGGGCCGAGCCCGTGCTGATCACCTCGGCGGAGGAGGCCCGGCCGGCGGAGATCCGGCGCCGGGAGCAGCGCTACATCCTGACGATGCTGGTCCGGGTGGTCTGCTTCGTGCTGGCCGTCGTCGTGTTCACCGGGTGGCTGCGGCTCGTCGCCGTGGGCCTCGCCATCATCCTTCCGTGGATCGCGGTCGTCATCGCCAACGGCGGCCCGGCGCGCTCGGACCGCCGGCAGGCCGGCTTCGCCCCGAAGACCACCGCGGGCGACGAGCCCCGCGCCCTCGCCGCGGGCGGCCACCGGATCGTCGACGCCGATGTGCTGGACGGTGACCTCGTCGACGGCGGCTTCCAGGACGGCAAGGCCGCCGACGCCGAGGTCGTGGACGCCGAGGTCGTGGACGCCGAGGTTGTCGACGCCGAGGTTGTCGACGGCGAGGTCGTGGACGGCGAGGTTGTCAACGGCCGGATCGTCGACGGTGAGGCCCGGCCGGGCCGCTAGCCTGGCCGGTGTGCTTCCGCTCGCGGGTGTGACCGTCGTCAGCCTGGAGCATGCCGTGGCGCTGCCGTTCGCGACCCGGCACCTGGCCGAGCTGGGCGCCCGGGTGATCAAGGTGGAGCGCCCGGGGCAGGGGGACTTCGCGCGCGACTACGACCGCGCGGTGCGCGGCGGGATGTCGGCCCACTTCTCCTGGCTGAACCGTTCCAAGGAGTCGCTGACCCTCGACCTGAAGGTGCCCCGCGCCCGGGCCGTGCTCGATCGTCTCATCGAGCGCGCCGACGTCGTCGCGCAGAATCTCGGGCCGGGAGCCGCGGCGCGGCTGGGCCTCGACGCGGCCACGCTCGTCGCCCGCCGTCCCGAGCTCGTCGCGGTGGACCTGTCCGGCTACGGCCCGAGTGGCCCCTACCGCGGGCGGAAGGCCTACGACATGCTTGTCCAGGCCGAGGCGGGCCTGATCGCCGTCACCGGCACCCCGGACCATCCCGCCAAGGCCGGGTTCGCCGCCGGTGACGTCGCCGCGGGCAGCTACGTGATCCAGGGTGTGCTCTCCGCGCTGCTGCGCCGGGAGCGGTCGGGCGCCGGCGCCGTGCTGGAGATCGCCATGCTCGACGCCCTCACCGAATGGATGGGCTACCCGGTGCAGACCGTCGAGCACACCGGGGTCGAGCTGGCCCGGTCCGGGATCGGCCACCAGTCGATCGCGCCGTACGAGGCCTTCCGGACGGCGGACGGCGACGACGTGCTCATCGGCGTCCAGAACGACGGAGAGTGGGCGCGGCTCGCCCGGGGCCCGCTGAGCCGCCCCGAACTGGCGGACGACCCCGACTTCGCGACGAACCAGGCCCGGGTGCGGAACCGGGAGCGCACCGACGCCGTGGTCGCCGCTGTCGTCGCCACCCTGGGCACGGCCGAGCTGGAGGCGGGCCTTGCCGCGGCCGGGGTGGCGTACGCCCGGGTGAGCACCGTCGCCGGCGTGCTCGCCCACCCCCAGCTCGCCGCCCGCGGGCGCTGGGTCGAGGTCGGCTCGCCGGTCGGCCCGGTGCGCCAGACCCGGCCGGTGGTCGAGTTCCCCGGGGAGGACGCCCGTCTTGGCCCGGTGCCCGCGCTCGGCGAGCACACCGACCGCATCCTCGGCGAACTCGGCCTCGACCCGACCGAGATCGCCGACCTGCGCGCCGTCGGCGCGATCTGACGCCGGACCCCGGAGCGCGATCTGACGCCGGACCCCGGAGACAGACCCGGGGTGGACGAGAAGCGTGCCCCGCCTCCCGCCGGCGCGCCTTCTGGCACGCTCGGGCGGCATGAGCTGCGTCAGCCTGACGACCGACTACGGCCTGCTGGACGGTTTCGTCGCCGCGTGCCACGGCGTCCTGCTCCGGCTGGCCCCGGGGGTGCCGATCGTGGACGTGACCCACCTCGTGCCGCGCGGGGACGTCCGGCGCGGGGCCGCGGTCCTCGCTTCCACGGTGCGGCATCTGCCGCGTGGGGTCCACGTCGCCGTGGTCGATCCGGGGGTCGGCACCTCCCGGCGGGCGCTCGCCGCGCGCACGCCCGGTGGGTTCGTGGTCGGCCCCGACAACGGGCTGCTCGTGCCCGCCGCAGAGGCCCTGGGCGGGCTGCTGGCGGCGGTGGACCTCACCATGCCCGAGGGCATCCCGGCGACCTTCCACGGCCGGGACGTCTTCGCGCCGGCGGCGGCCGCGCTGGCCACCGGCCGCCCCCTGGACGCGCTGGGCGAGCGGATCGATCCCGCGTCCGTGGTGCGGCTGCCCGAGCCGTTCGCCCGCGTGCTGCGCGGGCCCGCCGGGTCCCGGCTGGAGGCGGATGTCCTGACCGTGGACGGCTTCGGCAACGTGGCACTGGCCGCGGCGGCGGAGCTGCTCACCCAGGCCGGCCTGCGGCCCGGCGACCGGGTCCGGCTGACCGCCGAGCGGGCCCGGCCGTCCGGCGACCGGGTTCCGCCGACCGGCGGGCAGATCCGGCCGTCCGGCGAGCGGCGAGCCGTGGGGGAGCCCGAGCTCGTGCCCGGGCCGGCGGGGCCGGTGGAGCTCGCCGTCGGCGTCACCTTCGGCTCCGTCGAGCCCGGGGAGCTGGTGCTCTACCTGGATTCGGGCGGTCTGGTCGCGGTGGCCCGCCGGGACGGCGACGCGGCGCGCAGCCTGCGGCTGGTACCCGGGGACAGGGTGATCATCACCCCGGCCTGAGCCCGCCGGCTTGACGGCGGAAGCGGAGGCCGGCCGGCTCAGGCGAAGCCGGCCGGCTCAGCGGGAACAGGGCGGCTCAGCAGAAGCCGGGCGTGCCGTACCAGGCGGCGGGGGCCTCCGGGACGTCGTCGCGCCGCACCGTGCCCTCGATCCGCCCGTAGGGACGGTCCGCGGCCAGGTAGACGGTGTTCGGGTTGTCCAGGCCGAACGGTTCCAGGTCGACCAGGAAATGGTGCTTGTTCGGCATCGACATGCGAATCTCGGCGACTTCCGGGAAAGCGGTGAGGACGGCCTCGCCCATCTGGTGCAGGGTCTGCTGCAGCGCGAGGCTGTGCTCGGCCGCGAAGGTCTCGACGAGCGCGCGCGGTATCCCGGCGGCGAGACGCGCGAAGTCGGCGCCGGACATGCCGTCCGCGTCCAGGTAACGCCACCGCGCTGTGACCTCGGTGGCGAGGATTCGATCGGACGTCTCGGCCAGGGTGGTGTACCGGTCGCGCGGGAATCCGTGGAACTCCGAGCCGGTTGACCTGAGAACGACCAGCCCGGCGAGTCCGGACACGGCGTGGACGGCGTCCGCCTCCACCGTGACCACGGTCGTTCGTGTTCCGCGTCCCGACCGGACGAAGGAGTGGTCGTGTTCCCGCCCGTCGACCGTGATCCGTTCCCACTCGTGCTGCTCGATCTCGATCCGCGCCCCGGTGATCCAGTCGGCGGTGGTCGTGAAATGCCGTCCCAGCCGGCTCGCGAACTGTTCGATCTCGCCTACGCCGCCTTCCCGGGCGAAGGCGTACACGACGTTCTTCTGGGTGTCGGTGGTGAGAACGTGGCTGTTGTCGCCGCGGGTGTGGGCGGCGGTGAAGTCGCCGCGCAGCGCGGTGGAGACCGTCAGGTCGGTGATCCGGTGCGCCGGTGTGGACCGGTCCACGTGGACGAGCCGTACCTCGGCCTTGCCGTACTGGTTCGGTCCGAGAACGATGGCCATGAGCACCTTCCGTGATCGAGCGGGGCGGGCCGGGCGGGGCCGTGGCGCACCGGTCGTGGCGCACCGGCCGTGGCGGTGCCACGGCCCGGCCCCGACCGCCGGACGCCCCATTCTGGTGCGACCGCGGGTGCGGTTCGGTTGGGGGACCGTTTCGGCGCCGTTTCCCGATCGGGCGCGGCTGATCTCTCCCGGGTGGGCCCGCCGTCCCGGCGGATGGCAGCCGTGGAGCGCGCGTTCGGGCGCCGGCCGGTGGGCCGGTGCCGGCGTATCCGTCGCATGGCACGAAAGGCTGGCTTCGTTCCGTGATTTTTGTGGCACTTATCGTTGCCATCGCTGTCTGATTACCGACAATGTGGCGGTGAGGGGCTTCCGTGTCGGGCCCGGTGCAGCCTTGGCGCGCAACGTCGGATAAGAGTCGTGCGTCGGATCAACCGGCGTGGGAGGGGTTTATGGCAGCTAGCCGGAGAGTGTCGCTCTCCGCAGTCGAAGTATTGACGAAAAGTAGTTGTCCGGCGAGTGTGGTGGGGTTTTCCCGTGATCGACGGGACGTGGTTCTGGGCTGTGGGTACGGTCCGCTCGTGAGTGGTCGAGCGAGCGCACATTCTGCTTCCAAGGCGTCGCTTTCCGTGGTGACATCGCGTTTCGTCATCCCCGCACTCCGCGCGGTGTCCGCAGGTCACGGCGGCCCGCTGTCCGGCAAGCCACGAACCGGCGCGATGCGTTGCCCCGCCTCACCGGTTCGGTCTTCGGAAGTAGGCCACGCATGTCCCGCTCGATGATGAGCTTGATACGCGCGCCCCGAGGCGCCGTTCCGTCCGGTTCCGGTTCTGATCAGGATCGGGCCTCCGACCGGAGGTGCTCGCCCGCCACCCGCCGTCCGCTGGTCCGGCGCCGGTCGGAGGCCGTGCGGCCCGCCGGGATCATCCGGTCGCGGCTCGCCGCGGCCTCCGGCGTGCTCGCCGCGGCCGTGGTCCTGGCTTCCTGCTCCTCCGGGGGCGGCGGGGGCGCCGGCCCGGCCCAGAACGAGCCACCGCGCCCGGCCGTGCCGACCGTGACGGTGACCCCGGCCGACGGCGCTGCCGGCATCGCGCTCACCGAGTCGATCGTGGTGAAGAGCAACGCGCCGCTGGCGTCGGTGACCGTGGCCCGCGGCGCGAGCCCGACGGAGAAGACCGACCCCGGCACGCTGGAGGGGACCTTCTCCGCCGACCGCCGGACCTGGACGTCCGCGGGTGGGTTGTTCTCCGACACCCGCTACGACATCCAGGCGGCCACCGCGCCGGTCCAGGGGCTGGACGGCACCAGGAACATCACGTCGAGCTTCACCACCGGCGTCCCGGACAAGGCGTTCAAGGTGTCGTGGGAGCCGGTCGCCGGTCAGACCGTCGGGGTCGGCGCCCCGATCAGCCTGACCTTCAGCGCTCCGGTCAAGGACCGCGCGGCGGTGCAGAGCCGCCTGGCGGTGAACGCCGACCCGCCGGTCCTCGGCGCCTGGAACTGGATGTCGGACCGGATGGCCGTGTGGCGCCCGCAGCAGTACTGGGCGCCCGGGACGAAGGTGCACGTGGAGGCCAACCTCGCGGGCTTCGACTCCGGCACCGGCTGGATCGGGGTCAAGGACCGCTCGATGGACTTCGCGATCGGGGCCGCCCAGATCAGCAAGGTCGACGCGGCCACCCACGTGATGCAGGTGTTCCAGAACGACCAGCTCGTGCGGACCATGCCGATCAGCGGTGGCAAGCCCGGGTTCCTGACCATGGAGGGCCCGCACAACGTGCTGGGCAAGGCCCCGATGGTGATCATGGACTCGGCGACGGTCGGCGTGCCGAAGGGCCACCCGGAGTACTACTACGAAGAGGTGCAGTGGGCCGTCCACTACACCAGCGGTGGGCAGTACGTGCACTCCGCTCCGTGGTCAGTGGCGTCGCAGGGCCGGGCGAACGTCTCGCACGGGTGCGTGAACGCCTCCCCGGCGGACGCGCAGTGGTTCTACAACTTCAGTCAGTTCGGCGACATCATCGACATCAGCAACACCGGTCGCCCGGCGGATACCCGGCAGCTCGGCAATGAGTGGTCCGTCCCGTGGGACATCTGGAAGGCGGGCAGCGCGTTGCCCGTTGACCAGCCCGCGGCCAGCGGTGCGCTGGCGGGCGCTGCGCCCGGCGCGGGGCTGCCCGCCGGTCGGACCTGACCGGCAGCCGCTCCCGCACCGAGGGCGGGTGGCCACGGAGGAACGTCTCCGTGGCCACCCGCCCTCGTCGTTCGAGATCTGCCGTCCGTGATTGGCTGGACGGCGCAAGCTGGACGGGGTGACGATGGCGGACGGACCGGAAGTCGAGGCGTGGTGGATCGGACGAACCGGGACAGTCGTGCGGAACGGGAAGCTCCAACGGACCCGGACAGTCACGCGGCCCGCGTGGATGAAGCGGACCGTGCCGGCCTGCCGGAGGAGAACGATCTGACGATTCCGAGCGACGGGGCGGCTCGGAGTGGCGGGGCCGCTACCGCCGGCGGGGTGGCGCGGAGCGACGGGACGGATCGGATGGACCGGGGGGAGCGGGTGGACCGGGAACGTCGCGCGGAGGCGCCGGCGGGCCTGCCGACGCCTCCGGGGACAGGCCGGTTCCGCAACCCGGCGACCGGCCTGCCCAGGCTGTGGGTCGAGGCCGTCGTCCTGGTGGGGCTCTACTACGTCTACACGGCCACCCGTGGCGTGGCGGGCTCGTCGGTCGGCGCCGCGACCGACATGGGCTGGGACATCCTCCGCCTGCAGCAGCACCTGCACCTCGACATCGAGCTCAGCCTCAACCGGTGGCTGCAGAGCATCCCGCCGCTGGCGGTCGCCTCCTGCTACTACTACTCGACCCTGCACTTCGTCGTCACGCCGGCGCTGCTGGTCTGGATGTACCGTCGCCACCCCGGCCGCTACATCCGGGCCCGGTGGGCCCTGGTCTTCACCACCCTGATCTCGCTGTGCGGCTTCTTCCTGTTCCCCACCGCCCCGCCCCGGCTCCTGCCCGGCACCTCGTATGTCGACACGATGTCGCACTTCGAGGGATGGGGATGGTGGAGCGGCGGCGCCAGCGCCGCTCCGAACGGCCTCGAGGGGCTGGCCAACCAGTACGCGGCCATGCCCTCGCTGCACTGCGCGTGGGCGCTGTGGTGCGGCTTCATGCTGGCCCGTTTCGCCCGCACACCCCTCGTTCGAGTGATCGGCTGTCTCTATCCCGCTGCGACCGTGTTCGTCGTGATGGCAACCTCGAACCACTACATCCTGGACGCCGTCGCCGGCTGGGCGGTGCTCGGCGTGAGCACGCTGCTCTCGCTGGCCATCACCGCCCGCGGCCGACGCCGGCCGGCTGAGGCTCCGCCGACTCCCGCTCCGGCCACCGCCGCGGTGCACCGGCCTGCCGTGGCGAAGACGGCGACGGCCGACGTGGCGAAGACGGCGACGGCCGACGTGGCGACCGCCGACAGGGCCGCCGCCGACAGGGCCGCCGGGACCAAGGTGGCCGGGCGCCCGGGCCTGGAGCCTGACGTGGGCCAGGCCTCGGGCTGACCGGGAGCCTGGCTCAAGGCTGGTGGCTGGGGGTCGGTGGCCCGCCGGGCCGCCGGTAGGCCCTGCGGGCGGGTGGCGTTCCGTGGCCGTCCGATCGGTAGTTTTTTCGCCACCTTCCCCCGGTGCGTTCCCGATGTCGGGGATGTGCGAAAGTTGCTTTGCGCTGCGATGATCCGCGTCGCCGGCCGGGTTGCCGGGCGTCTGGCCGGGTCGGCGCCGCGCCCCGGGCGGGCTCCTCGTGATCCTGCTCGGCACGGCTACAGATCATCCCGCACGACAGTCCCGTCCGACAGGCCTGTTCCACCGTCCCGTTCGACATCGAGCACGGAGCATCCATGTCCTCGCCCGCGGTGGCGTTCCCGCGGCGCCCCCGTCTGGTGGCGTTCGCCGTCTCGTTGATCATCGCCTGGCTGCTGCTCGGGCTGGGGGCGCTCTGGCTGCGGCGCGGGCCGATCGAGAATGACCTGACCGGCCGGGCGGCGGACGCCGTCCGCTCCGCGGGCGCCACCCAGGTGCGGGTCAGCGCCGAGGGCCGGGAGATCGTGCTGCACGGCCGCTTCGACAGCGCCGAGGACGCCCGCCGGGCGGCGGCGGCGGCCGCCGTCTCGGGCAGCAGCTCCGTCCGGCTGGCCGCGGACGCCGTCATCGCCTCGGAGCCGGCGCAGCCCCTCGTGGTCGGGGTGGAGCAGCGCGCCGGCCGGGCGCCGGCCGGGGTGGTGCTGAGTGCGACCGTGCCGGACAGTGCGACCCGGGCCGCCCTGCTGGGCGCGGCGGCGGACGCCGCCGGCGGCGTCGTCTCCGCGACGGTCACGGTCGACCCGCGGGTCGCGACGCCGGCCGTGGAGGCGTTCGGTGACGTGGCGAGGGCGTTGGGCACCGGGCCGGGCGTCCGCTCGGTGACGATCGACGGCTCGTCGGTCGTGCTGTGGGGGAGCGCCCCCGACGACGCGGCACGGGCGTCGATCGGGGCGGCGGTCCTGGCCGCGGCCCGGCAGTCGATCCCTGGCGCGTCCCTGGAGAACCGGCTTGCCGTCGGCTCGGGCGCCACCGTGGCCCTCGACCCGGCGACGGGCGAGATCCTCCGGCCGGCCGCGCCGGCCCCGGCC
>NZ_UBIZ01000432.1:0-236 GCF_900465275.1 Parafrankia sp. Ea1.12
GCACCGTGAGCTCCTCGCACGGAAATGGACCTATCCGCGGAAGTCGCCCGGACGGCCACCGATCCGCGGGGAGATCCGCAACCTGGTCCTGCGCCTCGCGCAGGAAAATCCGACCTGGGGCCACCGCCGGATCCAGGGAGAACTGATCGGGCTGGGTTCCCCGGTCGGGGTCGCCACCGTCTGGCGGATCCTGCACCGCGCCGGCGTCGACCCCGCACCCCGCAGGTCCGACACCT
>NZ_UBIZ01000090.1:0-236 GCF_900465275.1 Parafrankia sp. Ea1.12
ACGCCGACATGGCGGAGCGGCACTGGCGCTCGCACATGGAGGCCGCGGCCCAGTACCTGCTCAAGGACGACCTCAGGAACAAGTCCGTCGTCGAACTGTTCTCCTGACCCGGCCGGCGCGCCGGCCGGGTCAGGAGAACAGTTCGACGACGGACTTGTTCCTGAGGTCGTCCTTGAGCAGGTACTGGGCCGCGGCCTCCATGTGCGAGCGCCAGTGCCGCTCCGCCATGGTGTAGG
>NZ_UBIZ01000153.1:0-18553 GCF_900465275.1 Parafrankia sp. Ea1.12
GGGTGCCTCTCGTCAGGAAGCCATCGGTTGGTGTGGTAACCCCGATTCTCCCTGCACGGCAGGCACCCGCTCACGTTCCAGCCATCTACAAACCCTCAACATCACCAGCTACTGGCGGATTTAGGTCTGAGCTCGCGCCGGCGCACCCGGCCCGCGCCGTACAGTGAGGTCCGTGCATGCGGTGACGGTGAGCGCTCCCGGTGGACCCGACGTCATGAGCTGGTCGGAGGTGCCCGACCTCCCGCCGCCCGGCAACGGTGAGGTCACCGTCGACATCGTGGCGACGGCCGTCAACCGGGCGGATCTGCTGCAGCGGCAGGGCTTCTATCCCCCGCCCCGCGGCGCGACCGAGATCATCGGGATGGAGTGCTCCGGCCGGGTGGCCGCGCTGGGCCCCGGGGTCGACGGTTTCGCCCTGGGTGACGAGGTGTGCGCGTTGCTGGTGGGCGGGGGATACGCGACCCAGGTCAATGTCCCGGCGGCCCAGCTGCTGCCGGTTCCCTCCGGGGTCGACCTCATCCATGCCGCGGGCCTGCCCGAGGTCGCGTGCACCGTGCACTCCACGGTCTTCGAACGCGCGGCCCTGGCGGACGGCGAGGTCTTTCTCGTCCACGGCGGCGCGTCCGGCATCGGCACCTTCGCGATCCAGGCTGTGCGGGCGCTGCGCCCGTCCGCGGTGGTCGCCACGACGGCGGGCAGCGCGGAGAAGCTCGTCCGCTGCCGCGAGCTCGGCGCGCACATCACGGTCGCCTACCGGGACGAGGATTTCGTCGCCCGGGTGCGGGCGGAGACCGGCGGCCACGGCGCCGACGTCATTCTCGACAACATGGGCGCGTCGTACCTGGAGCGCAACGTGGACCTGCTGGCGACCGAGGGCCGCCTCGTCGTGATCGGGCTACAGGGCGGAACCAAGGGCACCCTGAACCTGGGGGCCCTGCTCCCCAAGCGGGCCAGCGTGCACGCGCTCTCGCTGCGCGCCCGTCCGGACGCGCAGAAGGCCCGGATCGTCGCGGGCGTGCGCGAGGAGTTCTGGCCGGAGGTCGCCGCCGGGCGGATCCGGCCAGTGATCGACCGTGTCCTGCCGATAACCGAGGTCGCCATGGCCCACCGGGTGCTGGAGGAGTCCGGGCATGTGGGCAAGGTCGTCATGACGGTGGGCGGCTGAGCCGGCGGTTCGGCCGCCGGGGTGAACTGCCGTGACCGGACGAGATGTTCGCCGTGCCACCGGATGGATTCGTCCGACCAGGAGGGCAGGATGGTGGGCATGACAGACCAACCGGAACCCCGTGTCGTCGTCGTCGGCCCGGACGGCGCCCTGCAGGAGGCCCCCGGCGCGGTAGGCGTCCCGCTCACGCCCTCCGCGGGGCACGGCGGGCGGGCCGGCGCTGATGGGCCGGGCGAGGGCAAGAACCCCTTCGCCGGCATGGTGTCCCAGCCGGACAAGGTCATGCGGATCGGCACCATGATCAAGCAGCTGCTCGAGGAGGTGCGGGCCGCACCGCTCGACGACGCCAGCCGCGTTCGGCTCCGGCAGATCCACCAGAGCTCGATCACCGAGCTCTCGGACGGGCTCGCCCCGGAGCTACGCGCGGAGCTCGACCGCCTGTCGCTGCCGTTCGACGAGGACGCGACCCCCTCCGACGGGGAGCTGCGGATCGCCCAGGCGCAGCTCGTCGGCTGGCTCGAGGGGCTCTTCCACGGGTTGCAGACCGCGCTGTTCGCCCAGCAGATGGCGGCGCGGGCGCAGCTCGAGGAGATGCGTCGCCGGGCTCTGCCCAGCGGGCAGCAGCAGGGCGACAACGAGCCGTTCGGCGGCGCCTACCTCTGACGCCGGCGACGCCGGCACCCGCCTGGTGCCGGCGTCGGGCGGGTCAGCTCGCCGGGCTCACCGAGCTCATGTTGAAGTCCGGAATCCGCAGCGCGGGCATTCTGGCCAGCGTGAACCAGTCGGCCCACTCCCGCGGCATCGTCCGCGTGCTGGCACCGATCTCGGCGATGCGGCCCAGCAGGTCCACCGGCGACTCGTTGAACCGGAAGTTGTTGACCGCCCCGACGACCTCACCGTTTTCGATGAGAAAGACGCCGTCCCGGGTGAGGCCGGTGAGTAGCAGGACCTGAGGGTCGACCTCCCGGATGTACCACAGGCAGGTCAGGAGCAGGCCGCGCCGCGTCGAGGTGATCATCTCGTCCAGGGTGGCGGTGCCGCCGCCGTCGAGGAGCAGGTTGTCGACGAAGGGGGTCACGGCGATGCCCTGACCGGCGAGGCCGGCCGCGCCGGCGCTGATGCCGTTGCCGGAGCTGTTGCTGGTGCCGTTCGGCGCGGCGGCCGGGGCGGCCAGGCTCGCGGCGCGCGCCGACGAGCGGGTCTGGACAAGCGCGTTGAGACGACCGTCCCGGATCCAGTCGGTCGGTCCCAGCGGCAGCCCGTTGTCGAAGACACTCGAGGTCGCAGAGGACGCACCAGCCGTCACGAACGGCGCGGTCGTCAGGCCCGCCGCGCTGGGGTCGCTCCACAGGCGCAGGCCGGCGGGGCCGAGCGCCTCGCCCACGCGCGTCCCGCCGCCGGCGCGGCTGAACACCGTGCGTCCCTCGGCGGCGTCCCGCCCGGCCGCCGACCAGTACAGGTAGACCATGAGGTCGGCGACGGCGGAGGGGGGGAGAAGCGTCTCGTACCGACCGGCCGGCAGCTCCACCGACCGGTCGCACCAGCGCAGCCGAGCCCGCAGACGCGCGTCGGTCGCGGCGACGTCCACATCGGTGAAGTCCTGGGTGGACTGCCCGTGCCACACGGAGCCACCGGGGGCGGCGCTCTTCGCGTTCCACTCCACCGAGCCGGTGGGCTGGCTGTGCCGCAGCCGCAGGCCGGTCGACGTCCCGAGCCAGGTCGTGGTGTGGTCGTGCTCGGCGAAACCGAACAGGCGCCGGCCCTCCGCCCGCGCCGCGCCGAACGCCTCGGCCAGGTCGCCGGCGAAGGAGGCGAACACGTCGCTGCTGGTCCGCTCGGCCGGATCGGTGAAGGACCGGCCGCCGACCGCCGCCGCCGCAGGCACGACCAGGTCGCTGTAGTCCTCGGCGTCGTCTGATTCGCGTGCGGCCGCCTCGGAGGCGCGGACCAGCGCCTCCAGGCCCGCCAGATCGGCCCCGCCGCCCGGCCCGTCCACCGTCGAGGTGGAGCGCACCCCGAACGAGCGCCCGACCACGCTGATGATGGTCACGGAGCGGTCACGCGCGGCACCGTTCGTGGTGAGCGTGTTGTTCGCCCAGCGCAGGTTCACCGTGCTCGACTCGCTGGCGATCACGATCGCGCCGTCCGCGCGGGACAGCTCCAGCGCCCGTTCGACGATCTCGTGCGAAGCACGGATCGCCTGTGTCGTGCCCGTCACCGGGAGCCCCTCGCTCATCGGCCGCCCTCGCGGCGCGTGTTCAGGATGTTGACGTCGCGGAACAGCGCCGACGGGCAGCCGTGGCTGACCGCCGCGACCTGGCCGGGCTGGCCCTTGCCACAGTTGAACGCCCCGCCCAGCACGTAGGTCTCGGGGCCGCCGACGGCGTCCAGCGAGCCCCAGAAGTCCGTGGTGGTCGCCTGGTAGGCGACGTCGCGCAGCTGGCCGACGATCCGGCCCTTGCGGATCTCGTAGAACCGCTGCCCGGTGAACTGGAAGTTGTAGCGCTGCATGTCGATCGACCAGCTTCGGTCGCCGACCACGTAGATCCCCCGGTCGACCCGGCCGATCAGGTCCTCCGTGGACGGCCCGCCGGGCGCGGGGAGCAGTGAGACGTTCGCCATCCGCTGGAGCGGTACATGCCCGGGGGAGTCCGCGAAGGCGCAGCCGTTGGAGCGGTCCACGCCGAGCGCGGACGCGTTCTGCGCCGCCATCCGCCGGTCGAGCTGGTAGCCGACCAGGACACCGTCGCGGACGATGTCCCAGCGGCGGGTCTGCACGCCCTCGTCGTCGTAGCCGATGCTGGCCAGGCCGTGCGGTGCCGTCCGGTCGCCGGTCACGGTCATCGCCGGTGATCCGTAGCGCAGCGACCCGAGCTTGTCGAGCGTGGCGAAGGAGGTCCCGGCGTAAGCGGCCTCGTAGCCGAGAGCCCGGTCGAGCTCGGTGGCGTGCCCGACCGACTCGTGGATCGTCAGCCACAGGTTCGACGGGTCGATAACCAGGTCGTAGCGCCCCGGTTCCACCGACGACGCCTTCGCCTTCTCTGCCAGCAGCGAGGGGATGAGCTCGATCTCGGACTCCCAGTCCCAGCAGCCGGCCGCCGGGCCGCTGACCATCCACTCCCAGCCGCGGCCGGCCGGAGGCGCGATGGTGCGCATGGACTCGAAGCCACCCGCCGGGTCGACCCGGGTCGCCTCGAGCTGGCAGAGCACGCGGACCCGCTGCTGGGTGGTGTCCGTCCCGGCGGTGTCGGCGTAGAACTTGTTCTCCATGACGGCGGCGAACCGTCCGTCGACGTGATCGACGTCCTCGGCGGAGTACAGCGACCGGCACAGCCCGCCGATCCGCTCGACCTGGTCGCGCGGATCGACCGAGAACGGGTCCGTGGCGTAGCTGGAGACCCAGGTCGCGTCGGCGTGGACGGGCTCGTCGGCCAGCTCGACCGGCTCGGAGTTCAGCGGCCGCGCCACCTTCGCCATGGCGACGGCCTCCCGGGCGACCCGCACGGCCTCGTCCACGGTCAGATCCACACCGGCGGCGAAGCCCCAGGTCCCGTCGTGGACGACGCGGACGGCGAAGCCCGCGGTGACACCGTCCGAACGGCTCTCCAGGCCGGCGTCGCGGAACGACAGCGACGACTCCTTGAGACGTTCGATCCGGATGTCGGCGTGGGCGGCACCCAGGTCTCGGGCGGCCTGGAGTGCGGCGTCGGTGAGGGCCGCGGTGGGCAGCGCGCGGAACTCCTCGTCGATCTCGTGCGGCGGCAGGGCCGGCTCGGCCGGATCCCGGGGAACGGAGGTCGCCATGCTCCTATCCTGGCCTCCCCGACTGTCGGCAGTGCCGTCGCATGCGACTCCACCCGGGATCCGCGTCGCCGGGGGTACCGAAGCCGGTGACAGAGCCACAAAGGGGCACGCGAGTGGGTCTCCGGGTCGGCCTCCCCCCGAGCTGAGGCCGACCCGGAGACGCGCGGGCGCCGACATCAGATGTCGACGCGATTCGGATGGGTCGCCGTGGGCCCGTGGCCGGGCCGACCGGGCGATCGGAAGCGATCAGGTGCGGTCGGGCCGGTCGGGCCGGTCGGACTCGCGAGGGCTGCTGGGCCCGTCGGGCTCGTCGGGTTCCGCCGGTCGGTCGAGCTCCGGGCGGATTCGGTGGTTCCTCGCGGGATGCTCGCCCGGCAGCCTGCGGCGGCGCCGGTCGCCGTCGCTGTTCGCGCCGCCGGGCACCAGCGGGAGCGCGGGCCGTGGGGGAGGCGCGGGCCGTGGCGGTATCCGCAGCCGGTGCTTCGACGCTGCCGTGGGGCGTGGCACGTCGGCGTGCTCGTCGGTGCTTTCGGTATCGCGGGCCGGGCGTCCCGGGGCCGGTCGGGGTGGGGCCGCCGACGGCGCCCTGGCCGTCTCGGCCTCGTCCGGCGTGTTCGGCCCGATCCGGGTTCCGATGACGGCGTCCCACCGACGTTCCACCTCGCGGACGGCTTCGACGAGCGGTTCCATCCGATCGGCCGGGGCCGTGCCACCGAACAGGTCCAGTGTTGTGGTCAGTGCACTGACGAAGTACTGGGCGTCCGGCGCAAGCAGATCGACGCGGGCCGGACGACCGGGCCGGGGCGTCACCGCGTTCAGATACAGGCCGACGATCCGGTCGATGCGGGCCGCGATGTTCTCGAAGAACGGGTCGGTCGGCTGGTCCCGGTGATTCCGCCGGCTCCGCGGTTGGCCGGGCCCGCCCATCGTGCTCTCCCTGCCATCGGCAGGTGCGGTTTCCGGCGCCCATGCGTTCAGGTCCGGCGGCGTCTGGTGCTGGACGGGTAGATCGGGGTAAAAGTCGTCGTCCAGCTCCGACAGGGACACGGGGAGGTCGGAGTGTGTCCACCGCAGCGCGGTGGGATCCGGGCGCGGAACCGGCCCGGTCTCGTTCCCGTTTTCGAACCGCTCGCCGTGTCGCCTGGACCAGCTTGCCCACACAACCGTACCGAGGATGATGAGCACCGCGCCGAGCACGGTCAGGAAGAAAGCGCCCCAGTGCGTGCCGCCGCCGGGTGCGGCGCCGGCGGTGGCCTCGGGGGACAGGCTCCGCGCCGGCGGCGGGACTGTGTTGCCGCTGTCGGCCGTGCCGCCGAGCAACCAGCCGAGTATCGACGCGATGCCCGCGAGCAGCAGTGTCGGAATGCCGAGGATGAATGCGGCGCGGAGCCTGCCGAGGCAGGCGGCGACGACGGTGAGCGCCACACCGATGACGACGAGGTCCCCGACTGGGATCTCAGTTCCTGACTCAATGGATGTGAGCGCGGTCATCTCACACCGCCCGCAGCCCTGTGTCAGCGCGGTCTGGCTCCAGGCGAGCCCCTCGAATGGGCCGCGAAAGCATGCTCCGGCGCGTCGCACATGGTTGGACAGGCGTGAACGAAGGGGACCACGGCCGCGTTGACAATCGTGGTTCGGTGGATGGCCATGCCCCCGTGCCAGACATCCATGCACCTCCTCGGGTGCGGGAGGACCTTGAGGTCCTGGCCACCGCCAGGACCTACACGAATCGTGACCGTCCTGGCCGCGAATCGCAAGTACTTAAGCCGGAATAATCGGCGAGTTTTCGCGAATCCCGTCCAATGCCCGTTTCTGTCAACATCGGGTAGTTGTATGACTACTTCTTGTCCTATTTTTATGATTCTGGGTGCTTTCGGGTGAGAGGTACGGATCCGTCGGCCGTCGCAGTCCGTGAGTGTGGTGCGCTGTTGTGGTCTACTCGGTTCAACGATCCCGTCGTAACGGACGGCGAGTCCGTCCGGGCTGCGCCACGCCACGCCTGATTTGTCGGTGGCGGTGGCCGGGGGCGCGCGAAGAGAGGTCGGACCGGATGCGTATGACCCCACTCACGCCCGCGTGTGGAGCGGGCTCCTGTCCTCGGCTGTATCTGACCGAAGCCGGCACGATCGCCGTCCAGGGGCCTGGCGTCTCCGCTGATGAGGCGGAGGTCGAACTGGCTCCGGGTGAGCATCTCGTGGAGATCCCACGGGAGCTTCTGATCGCCGCCGTACGGAGCCTGGGCGCCTAGGCCGCGCCGGGCGCCTGCCTCCGTCGCCACGCTGGAACCGGGCCACCGGACGACCGCTGACGCCGCACCGCACCACCGCCGGCAGGTTACTGCGTCGATTGGACCGAGGTAGGTCCGTTGCGGCGTGTCAATCGTGTTTGGGGGTCCGTGACCAGCGCTGATTGCGCCAATGGTGATCTATGTGCGGGCCGTCGAGGGACGCGTCGCGGGCGTCGTCCACGGCGGGCCAGGCCGGTCCGCGACCGCCGTAGTATTCCGGGTGCCCGTCATAGTCCGCAGAGTCGCAGGTTATTCCTGTTCCGACCCTGCTAGTCTCAGCACACTCGCGTAGATCGCGTGCGCGAGGGGGGAAGGTAGCGAATGAAACTCGTGCCTGTGGCCACCTGCAACGGGGGCGCCTGTCCGACGATCTACGTTACGGACGACGGTGACGTCGTCGTCCAGGGCTGGGTGTTCCCGCAGCAGAGGTCGCACGAGGATCCCCCGGATGGGGAAGCCCGGGTCCGGATCCCACGTGAGCTGCTGCTCCGCGCCGCGGATTCGCTCCCGACAGGAATATAGCGAGGACAGGCTCGATGTCGGTCGGTGCTGGGCTCGGCGAGCGACACCGACCCGGCACCGCCTGCCTCCCGGGCGTCCCGATGGCGGACGAAGGAAATGACTGAGCGCGGTAGCGATCTTTCTGGCAGGGAGCCGGTGGGCGTCGTCCTTGCTCGGCTGCGCGGTGAGCGGGGGCTGACCGGGGAGCGGCTGGGAGCGCTGGTGCACATGAGCCAGGCGAAGATCTCGAAGATCGAGCGGGGTGTCGCGCGGCCGTCCCCCGCCGACGTGGAGCGCATTGCCGTCGCCCTGGACGCGCCGCAGGCCCTTGTCGCCAGCCTCGTCGACCAGGCGGGTGCGGATCAGGACCATGCCGGCACGACCCGTGGTCCCGCCCGCAGAGGCACTGTCGGTCAGCAGGACTTCTCCGCCGAGGAAACGCGAGCGCATCGGATCCGGAATCTGGAACCGATCCTGATACCCGGCCTGCTCCAGATCGGTGAATACACTCGACGGGTAATCAATGAGTACTTCGGTCTCACGCACGGGGACGCGGAGAGTAAATGGGCTGATACCGCAGCGACGGTGTCACTGCGTGCGCGCCGTCAAGAACTCTTATACGACCCGAGTCGAGAATTTGAGTTCGTAATATTCGAGACGGTTTTCCGGAACAGGTTCGCACCCCCGGGCGCCATGCTGGCTCAGGTCGACAGGGTCGAGGCCGTCGCCCAGCTCGCCAACGTGACCGTGAAAGTGGTTCCGGACACAGCTGATCTCGGTTACCCGCCTATGCAGGGGTTCACCATCCTGGACGACAACGTCGTGTTGGCGGAGTCGATGGACGCCACGATCCTGCGTGACCGGAAAAGCGTCGACTTCTACACGCGCTTCTTCGACCAGTACGCCAGCCGCGGCGTGGACGATCTGGAGCCGATCCTCTCGCGGTACAAGACCCTGTACGCCGACCTGGCCCGGCCGAGGGGCGACGGCTGACCCGGCCGGCCCGTCGTTTCAGGAAAACAGTCGTTCCAGTACCTGAGCGACACCGTCGTCGTCGTTCGACGCGGTGATCTCGTCGGCGGCGGCGAGGACGTCCGGATGGGCGTTGGCGACGGCGACCGCGTGCCCGGCCCAGGCGAACATGGGCAGGTCGTTGGGCATGTCGCCGAACGCGACCACCTCGGCGGCGAGCACACCGCGCTCGCTCGCCAGTTCAGCCAGCGCGACGGCCTTCGACACCCCCGGGCCGGCGATCTCGATCAGGTCGTGACTGGACGTCGTGACGACCGCCTCGGTTCCGGCCAGGGCGACGACCGTCTCGTACACGTCGGCCAGCGACGCGCCGCCCCGGCGGACCAGCAGCTTCGTCGCAGGCAGGTGCTCGAGCAGCTCGTGGAAACCGGCGACCAGTTCGCCCGGATCCGGCCACATGGTCAGGAAATCGGGTTCGCGGCCGAATCGCACACCGCTCTCCACCGCGAAGGTGGCGTCGGGTACCGCTGCCCGGATCGCGGCGGCCAGCTTCAACGCCGCGGGCGTCTCCAGAATCGTCTGGCTTACCGGAACGCCGGTGTCGAGGTCGTAGACGAGTGCGCCGTTCGCGCAGATGGCGAGGCCCGAGACCGCGGTCTGCCGGACGACGTCCGCCATCACCCGGGTGGGACGGCCGGTGACGAACACGACCGTGGAGCCGGAGTTCTCGACCTGTCGCAGGGCGTCTCTGGTCCGGTCGGAGACGGTGCCGTCGGTGCGGATCAGGGTTCCGTCCAGGTCGGTGGCGACGAGAACGGGACGGGACACAAGTAACCAGTCAACCATTCACCGGGATGGGACACCATCGTCCGAGAGGACTGTGCCGGTGTCGTCCTCATGTCCCGAACGGTGTCGCGGGCGAACGGTGTCCCGGGCGCGGGGAACCGGATCTCCGCCGGGGATGATCCCGTTCCCGGACACCGCCGACGAGCCGGATATCGGAGATCAACGGCGCCTGACACGGTGGCGCACACCGATGATCGTTGCCGGCTGTCGCCCCCGCCACTGCGGGTAGCATGCGGACATGGCCTTCTCCGACGCGTCCGAGGCGTCTCGTTCGCCCGTTACCGGCGGCGCGGGGGGCACCGACGGCGGGAGTGGCGGGGGCGTCCCGGGAGGGGAGTCCGCGGCCGCCGGTGGCCAGGCCGGTGGTACGCCGGGTGGAACCCCACCGTTGCCGTCTGTCGTCGGATCACCTCGTGGCGCGAGAACAGGCCGCGAGAGAAAAACATTTGACGAACTCTTTGCCGAGCTCGGCGGGAAATGGCGTGAGCGGACACCGGGCTCCGGTACTGTCGCCGCGCTCGACCTGGGCGTGCACCATCTCGGCAAGAAGCTCGTCGAGGAGGCCGCCGAGACGTGGATGGCCGCCGAGCACGAGAGTCGGGAGCGGGCTGCCGAGGAACTCTCCCAGCTCCTCTACTGGAGCCAGCTGATGATGATTTCCCTGGGCCTTTCCCTGGACGACGTATACTCGCACCTGTGAGTAGGTCCTGCCTTTCCGTGGTCGTCCGCTTTGCGGCCCTCCGTGCCTTTGGCGAGTGTTGATGATGCTGCGTATTGCGGTTCCGAACAAGGGCGGGCTCGCGGCGGCCTCCAGCCAGTTGCTGTGCGACGCGGGTTACCTCGCGCGGCGGGAGTCCGCCGAGCTGGTGGTGGCCGACGTCGAGAACGACATCGAGTTCTTCTTTCTGCGTCCGCGTGACATCGCCGTGTACGTCGGCACCGGCCGGCTCGATCTCGGCATCACCGGCCGTGATCTCCTCGTCGACAGCAACACGTCGGCGCAGGAGCTGGTGCCCCTCGGGTTCGGCCAGTCGGCGTTCCACTACGCGGCGCCGGCCGGCACCATGAGCGACATCAAGGAGCTTGACGGGCTGCGGGTCGCCACGTCGTTTCCCGGCCTGGTGCGTACCGACCTCGCCGGGCGCGGCATCTCGGTCCAGATCGTCAAGCTGGACGGCGCCGTCGAGACCGCCGTGCGGCTCGGCGTGGCGGACGCGGTGGCCGACGTCGTCGAGACCGGGCGGACCCTGCGGGCGGCCGGGCTCGAGCTCGTCGGCGAGTCGGTGCTGCGCTCCGAGGCAATCATGATCGCCAAGCGCGGGGCGGATCTGTCGGCTGCTCACGAGCGGCTGCTGCGCCGGGTGCAGGGCGTCCTGGTGGCCCGGCGGTACGTGATGATGGACTACGACGTGCCCTCCTCCGTGCTGGAGAAGGCCTGCGAGATCACCCCGGGCTACGAATCCCCGACGATCTCCCCGCTGCAGCGGGAGGGCTGGGTCGCGGTCCGGGCGATGGTCCTGAAGGCCGACGTCAACCGCACCATGGACGACCTGTGGGATCTCGGCGCGCGCGGGATCCTGGTCTCCGGTATCCAGGCCTGCCGGCTGTAGCGCTCGGCCCACTGACGGCCGTGCCGCGAGCGCCGGCCGCGCCTCGGCGCTGGCTGTCGCGCCTGGCCGGCTGGCGCTGGTTCGTCCGGCCACGTCCGCGCGATGTTCGTGTTTTCATCGATCCATGCGCGCGGGCGGGAACGCACGGACAGCCAAGGACTCCCGTCTACGAGCACCGGACGCCGGTCCGATGGAGCGGATGCTTGCGGACATCCATGAGGCTTTCCGCACCGACCGGTCCGGGAAGGTCGCCAGCTTCATCCCCGAGCTCGCGACCGCGGACCCGGACCTGTTCGGCCTCGCCGTCACGACGATGGACGGGCTGCGCTACCGGGCGGGCGACAGCGACGTCCCGTTCACGATCCAGTCGGTGTCGAAGCCGTTCGTTTACGCGCTGGCCCTGCGCGACCGCGGGACCGATGGTGTGCTGGCCAGGGTCGGGGTCGAGCCGACCGGTGACGCCTTCAACGCGATCACGCTCGAGCCGGAGACCGGCCGTCCGCTGAACCCGATGGTGAACGCCGGGGCGCTGCTCACCTCCAGCCTGGTGGGCGGCGGTGACGCGGCCGAGCGTTTCGACCGTGTCCTGACGGGTCTGTCGGCGTTCGCGGGCAGGCAGTTGACCGTGAATGAGCGGGTCTTCGCCTCCGAGCGGGACACCGGTGATCGAAACCGTGCGATCGGCTACCTGATGCGTGGCGCGGGGGCGCTGCGGGGGCCGGTGGACGAGATCTGCGAGGTCTACTTCCGGCAGTGCGCCGTGGAGGTCACCGCGGCGGACCTCGCGGTGATGGCCGGCACCCTCGCCCGCGGCGGGGTGAACCCGCTGACCGGCGAGCGCGTCCTGAACGAGGAGCACGTCAACCATGTGCTGACCGTCATGGCGACCTGCGGCATGTACGACCGGGCGGGAACCTGGCTGTTCCGGGTGGGCCTGCCCGCGAAGAGCGGGGTCGCCGGAGGAGTGTGCGCGGTGCTGCCCGGGCAGCTCGGGATCGGCGTCTTCAGCCCGCCGCTCGACGAGGTGGGCAACAGCGTCCGCGGCGTGCGCGCCTGCGAGCGGCTGGCCTCCCGGTTCGCACTGCATCTCCTTGCCCCGCAGGGAGAACCGCCGCACCCGGTACGGGGCACGCACCGTGGCGACGCGCTGAGCTCGAAGCGGATGCGAGGCGCGCGCGAACGGGCCGTCCTCGCCGTACGGGGTTCCGCGATCGTCATCCACGAGCTGCAGGGCGATCTGGTGTTCGCCAGCGCGGAGCGGGTTGTGCGCACCGTCCGCCAGCACCTGGACGACGTCCGCTGGGTGGTGCTCGACCTGCGCCGGGTGGCCGCCGTCCGGGAGCCCGCCCTCGAGCTCCTGCGGGTGCTGCTCGACGAGCTGGCCAGCCGGGATGTCAACGTCCTGTTCGCCGACCCGCGTGGGCTTCCGGGCGTCGACCGCCTGATGCGGGGGGACTGGAGCACGCAGCGCGTTGCCGATCTGGAGACCGCGCTCGAATGGGCGGAGGAGGCGCTGCTGATGCGCGAGGACCTCGCGACCCTCCCGCCGACCGCGCACGTCCCGCTCGGTGCGCAGGAACTGCTCACCGATCTCGGCAAGGAGGGCACCCGGGTCATCGGCGCGATGTGCGAACGACGCACCTACGAACGCGGCGCGACGGTCTTCGACGAGGGAGATCCGGCGGACGCGCTCTACTTCGTCACCAGGGGCCTGGCGAACGCGCAGGCGCCGAACGCGGACGGGACGCGCTGGTTCCGGCTCAGCTCGGTTCCAGCGGGCAGTGCCTTCGGTGAGCTGGCACTCGTCGACGGCGGCCGGCGTTCCACCCGGATCGTCGTCGCGGAGACCATGACCTGCGAGGTGCTCTCGGTCGCGGCGTTCGACACCCTGGTGCGCGAGCATCCAGACGTCTACAACGCGCTGGTGCGCGCGATCGCGCGCAGTCTCTCGGCACAGCTGCGCCGAGCGACCCGGGAGATCCAGTCGCTCGAAGAGTGAGTGCCTCCGGGCCTGGCCTGCCGCCTGCGGGCGCGAGCCGAGCCCGGAACGACTGCGAGCCGGGTGCCCGAGCCCGGAACGAGTCCGGGCTCGGACCGGGGGTCAGCGACCCCGAATGATCAGCGACATTCCCTCGCTGCGGGTGGCCGGGCTCAGGAACTGGCCGCGCACCGCCGAGGTCACCGTGGTCGCCCCCGGCTTGCGGACACCGCGCATCGACATGCAGAGGTGCTCCGCCTCGACGACGACCATGACGCCCCGCGGGTCGAGGACGTCGACGAGTGCGTCGGCGACCTGAGAGGTGAGGCGCTCCTGGACCTGCGGCCGGCGGGCGTAGAGGTCGACCAGCCGGGCCAGCTTGGACAGGCCGGTGATCTGCCCCTTCTCGTTCGGGATGTAGGCCACGTGTGCCTTGCCGGCGAAGACCACGAGGTGGTGCTCGCACAGCGACGAGAAGTCGATGTCGCGGACCAGCACCATCTCGTCGTGGCCCTCGTCGAAGACCGTGGTCAGGACCTCCGCCGGGTCCCGGCCGAGGCCTTCGACCGCCTCCTGGTAGGCGCGCGCGACGCGGTCCGGGGTCTTGCGTAGGCCTTCGCGGTCCGGGTCCTCGCCGATGCCGATCAGCAACTCACGGACGGCCCGGGCGACCCGCTCGTGGTCGAAGGGCCGAACCATCTCCGGCCGCTTCAGCCGCCGCCGCGCCTCGATGCCGCTGCCGGCGCCCTTCGCGTCGGTCACGTTGTCCGAGACGTTGCTCTCGGTGGCCGATCCCGGCGAGACGCCCTGGTCCAGCCCGGAGGAGCCCGCGTTCAGCTCACCGGCCTGTCGCACGATGGTCTGCGCCTGGTCGGAATCGGAGGTCAACGGCGTCTCCTGTCGTCATCGTTGTCCCAGGTGGGCGGTGCCCAGGGGTTCGCGATCCGGGGGCCTTCCGGTGGCGGGGATCCCGGCGGGGGTGTGCCGTGGGCCGGGCTCGGGGCGCTGTGTCCGGGCCCGCTCTGCGCGGGGTCGCCGTGCCCGAGGCCCGCGGGACCTCCGGCGGTGCCCGGGTCGGCCTGGCCTGCCGGGCGGGGGTGGCCCGCAGTGCCGTTGCCGCCGCTCACCCCACCGCCGTTCGCCGAACCGCCGCCGTTCGTGCCGCCGCCGTTCGTGGCATGGCCGGCCGGCCCGCCGTTGCCCTTCACCAGGTCAGAGACCTTGGACGGGACGAGACCCAGCTCGGCCGGGGTCTGCACCGGCGGTCGGTCCGACGGGATGCGCCGTCCCACGCCGGTGTACGAACCACGGCTGGGGCGCTTCTGGACAGTGGCGAAGACCTCGAGCACGTCGTCCTTGCTCAGGGTCTCGGTGTCCATCAACCGCAGGACGAGGTTGTCGAGGACGTCCCGGTAGGTGACCAGGATCTCCCAGGCCTCGTCGTGCGCGGCCTCGATCAGCCGGCGCACCTCGTCGTCGATCTCGCTCGCGACCTCCTCGGAGTAGTCGCGCTGGTGGCCCATGTCGCGGCCGAGGAAGACCTCACCGGACTCGCTGCCGAACTTGATCGCGCCGAGCTTGTCGCTCATGCCGTACTGGGTGATCATCGCGCGGGCGATCTGGGTCGCCTTCTCGATGTCGTCGCTGGCCCCGGTGGTCGGCTCGTGGAAGACGAGCTCCTCCGCGGTGCGCCCGCCGAGGAGGACGGCGAGCCGGTCGAGCATCTCCGACCTGGTCGACAGGTACTTGTCCTCCAGGGGGAGCTGCATCGTGTACCCGAGCGCCCGGCCACGCGGCAGGATCGTGATCTTGTGAACCGGGTCGGCGTTGGGGAGCGCGTGCGCCACCAGGGCATGACCGCCCTCGTGGTAGGCGATCCGCTTCTTCTCCCGGTCGCTCATCGCGCGGGTCTTGCGCTCCGGCCCGGCCATGACCCGGTCGATCGACTCCTCGAGCAGCGCCGACGAGATGAACCGGACGTCCGACCGCGCGGCGAGCAGCGCCGCCTCGTTGAGCACGTTCGCCAGGTCCGCGCCGGTGAAGCCGGGGGTGCGCCGGGCGATGATCAGCATGTCGACGTCCGAGCTGATCGGCTTGCCCTTGGCGTGGACCTTCAGGATCGCCTCGCGACCGAGCAGGTCGGGGCGGTCGACCACGATCTGGCGGTCGAACCGGCCGGGACGCAGCAGGGCCGGGTCGAGGATGTCGGGCCGGTTGGTCGCGGCGATCAGGATGACGCCGCCCTTCACGTCGAACCCGTCCATCTCGACCAGGAGCTGGTTGAGGGTCTGCTCGCGCTCGTCGTGGCCACCGCCCAGGCCCGCCCCGCGGTGCCGGCCGACGGCGTCGATCTCGTCCACGAAGATGATCGCGGGCGCGTTCGCCTTGGCCTGCTCGAACAGGTCGCGGACCCGGCTCGCGCCGACGCCGACGAACATCTCGACGAAGTCGGAGCCGGAGATCGAGTAGAACGGGACGCCCGCCTCACCTGCGACGGCGCGGGCGAGCAGCGTCTTGCCGGTGCCGGGCGGCCCGTAGAGCAGGACGCCCTTGGGGATCTTGGCGCCGATTGCCTGGAACTTGCCCGGGTTCTCGAGGAACTCCTTGATCTCCTGGAGCTCCTCGATCGCCTCGTCCGAGCCGGCGACATCCGCGAACGTGGTCTTGGGTGTGTCCTTGCTGACCAGTTTCGCCTTGGACTTGCCGAAGTTCATGACGCGGTTGCCGCCGCCCTGCATCTGGTTCATGAAGAACAGCAGCAGGAACACGATCAACAGCACGGGGAGCAGGTTGAGTAGCAGCGAGACGAGGACGTTCCCGCGGTCGACGGAGACGTTGTACTTGATGTTCTGCTGCTTGAGCTCGTTGGCGAGGACCAGGGCCTGCTCGGTGGCGAAGGACGACTCGTACTTCTTGCCGTTCCCCAGCTCGATCCGGATGATCTGCTTGGAGTCCTGGATCGTCGCATCGACGACCCTGGTCTCGGGTTTTGCTCCGGCGCTCTGGTCGATCTGCTGCTGTACGAAGCTCAGGTCTGCTTTCTGATACTCACTCGGTCCGGACAGCACGCCCGTCGTGAGGATGATCACGAAGAGGACCAGGAGCAGCAGAGGTACCCAGCCGCGGAAGATTCTTCTTGGAGTCATCTGTCTGGAACGCCGGACACAAGCGTTCCACCCTCCTGCCGTGTGTGCTGCCCTCGATCGGGATTCCCTTGTGCCGAGGGTACCGCCGGCACGCGCATCTCACCGCGCGTACATCCGAGCAACGGACCGGGGGGCCGCACTGTTCCGTAACGGCCCTCGGGGACGTACCGGCGGGCTACCGGACACCTGCCGATCAGCGGTGCCGGCCCCGCCTGACTCGGGTGAACCGGCCCGTGACCTCCCCGGAACCCGTGTCGTGGCCGGGCCTGACCGGGGGACGGATCCCCGCCTCGCGGCCCGTCAGGCGCGCCGGGCGATCGCCTCGGGCGTGAGGGTGCCTACGAACGGCAGGGTCCGATAGTGCTCGGCGTAGTCCAGGCCGTAGCCCACGACGAAGGCACTCGGGATGTCGAACCCGACATAGCGGACGTCGACGTCCACGGTGATCGCCTCGGGCTTACGGAACAGCGCCAGCACCTCCAGCGACGCCGGCCCGCGCGACCGCAGGTTCCGCAGCAGCCAGGAGAGGGTCAGCCCGGAGTCGATGATGTCCTCGACGACCAGCACGTCCCGGCCCTCGATCGACCGGTCGAGATCCTTGAGGATGCGGACCACACCGGAGGACGACGTCGTCGAACCGTACGACGAGACGGCCATGAACTCCATCGTGATCGGCACCGACAGGGCCCGGGAGAGGTCCGCCATCACCATCACGGCGCCCTTGAGTACGCCGACCAGGAGGATCTCGCGACCGGCGTAGTCCGCGTCGACGCGGGCCGCCAGCTCCGCGATCTTCGCGGCGATCTCATCCCGGCTGACCAGGATCTCGTCGATGTCGGGATGCGCCCGGGGCGGCCCGCCGGCCGGGATCGAAGTGCCGTCGTGGTCGGGCTTCGCGGTCGCGGCCTGGCTCACCGGCCTGTCCTCCTCGTTGCGTGCTGGGTCGCCTGGTCCTCGGTCGCCCGACGCCGGGGTGCCTGGCGTCAGAGTGCCCGACGCCGGGGCGCGGGACGTCGGTCCGCCACGCTCACCGGGACGGCCCGGGTGGCCCGCACCGGCCGGCATGTCGGGACGGACCGGTGCATCCGGGCCGACGAGGGCGATCCTGCCACCGGTCCGGCGGGCGAGCACCCCCGACGGCAGCGGGACGGGCTTCTGCCCGCGCCAGCGGGTCACCAGGTCCTCGACGGCCCAGATGTGGTCGGCGCGCAGCGCGGACGCCGACGACCCGGCCGCCAGCGCGGCGCGGCGCAGGACCCGGCTCCGCAACGCCTGTGTCAGGCCCGCGAGGGCCGCCACGTCGAACTCGACCCGCGGCCCCAGCTCCGCCTCCGCCGCCAGCGGCGTGCGCGGTGCCCGTGGCGCCGTGGCATCCGCGGCGCTCCCGGCGAGCTCGGCGTAGACCGACTCCGCCTGTGCCTCGAGCGCGTCCGCGTCCGCCCGCAGCAGGTCGGCTGTGCGGGCCAGCGCCTCGGCGATGCCCGGCCCCAGCTCCGCCTCCAGCACCGGCAGCACGGTTGACCGTGTCCGGGCCCGGGCGAAGGCCGGGTCGGCGTTGGTGGGGTCGTCCCAGAACTCCAGGCCGAGAGACTGGCAGGCCTGGCGGGTCTGGTCGCGCCGCAGCCGCAGCAGCGGGCGGCGGATGGCGCCGTCCGTGGCGGGCATGCCGCTCAGCGACCGTGCTCCCGAGCCGCGGGCGAGCCGCAGCAGGACGGTCTCGGCCTGGTCGTCGAGGGTGTGGCCGAGCAGCACCGCGTGCGCGCCCAGGCGCTCGCCGGCTGCGAGCAGCGCGGCGCGGCGCGAGTCCCGGGCCGCGCCCTCGGATCTCGGTGACGGTGCGGCGAGCACCTCCACCGGGGACAGGCCGAGCAGCCGGCCGCTCGCGGCGACCTCCTCGGCGCGGGGTCGTGAGGTGTCGTCCCATCCGTGGTCCACCGTCAGGAGCCCGGCCCGCAGCGCGCGGCGGGGAGCCACGAAGGCCAGCGCGGCGGCGAGCGCGAGTGAATCCGCTCCGCCCGAACAGGCGACGAGGACGAGGCCGCCGGGTGGGACGTCGGCCACCGCGTCGCGGACGGCCAGCCGCACCGCGGCGACGGCCGGAGCGGGCATCCCCCGGCCCCGCCCGAGCGCGGCGGGCTGTGGACCGTGCGTCGGCCGGACCGTCACGCGGGCCGAACCGTCACGCGGACATCGACGGGCGGGTGCCGAGCACCCGGAGCATCCACGCGCCCGGGTTCGTGCTCA
>NZ_UBIZ01000012.1:0-500 GCF_900465275.1 Parafrankia sp. Ea1.12
GTAGCTGTCGAGGACCGATGTCAGGTGCCGTTCGGAGACGATTAGTAGTCTGTCGGTGCATTCGCGGCGGGCGGTGCCTACCCAGCGTTCCGCGATCGCGTTCGCTTTCGGCGACTGTGGTGGTGTGCGCATCACGTCGATGCCGGCTGCGGTGAAGACGGCATCGAAGGAAGCCGTGAATTTCGTGTCGCGGTCACGGATGAGGAACCGGAACCGGTAGCTGTGCTCCTCGAGATCCATCAGCAGGTTTCGTGCCCGCTGGGTGACCCAGGCCGCGGTCGGATGCTTGGTGACCCCGAGAACATGGACGTGGCGGGTGGCGTGCTTGACGACGAAGAACACGTAGATCCGTTGGAGGAACGCGGTGTCCACCGTGAAGAAGTCGCAGGCCAGCAGGCCGGAGGCCTGGGCGCGCAGGAACGTGCGCCAGGAGGTGTCGGCCCGGCGGGGTGCGGGGTCGACGCCGGCGCGGTGCGGGATCCGCCAGACGGTGGCGACTC
>NZ_UBIZ01000079.1:0-236 GCF_900465275.1 Parafrankia sp. Ea1.12
ACCTCGGCGACCGGGCCGCCGACTTTCAGGTCCTGATCCGCGACCGCGCCGGACAATTCACCGCTTCCTTCGACGCAGTCCTCGCAGACGCCAACATCACAGCCATCAAGATCCCACCCCGGACTCCCCGCGCGAACGCCTACGCGGAACGGTTCGTCCGCACCGTCCGGACGGAAGCCACCGACCGGATGCTGATCTTCGGTGAACGGCACCTGCGCACCGTCCTGGCCGAGTAC
>NZ_UBIZ01000078.1:0-11316 GCF_900465275.1 Parafrankia sp. Ea1.12
CCGCCTCGGTCCCGGCGGGCTCCGTCTGGACATCGCCGGGCCGGGCCATGTCGGCGTCGGTGTCGGCGTCAAGGTCGGCGTCGAGGTCGGCGGCTGGGCCGGTGCCGGCGCGGCCGTTGCGCCTGGGGTCGCGGGTGTTCGCGCCGTCCGAGCTGGTCGTGATGGCGATCGTCAACCGCACGCCGGACTCCTTCTTCGACCGCGGGGCCACCTACGGCGAGGCCGAGGCGCTCGCCGCCGTCGACGCGGCGGTGGACGCCGGAGCCGGGATCATCGACATCGGCGGGGTCAAGGCGGCCCCGGGCGAAGAGGTCGACGCAGCCGAGGAGCTGCGCCGCGTCGGCGGGTTCGTCTCGGCGGTGCGGGCCCGCCACCCGGAGGTCGTGATCAGCGTCGACACCTGGCGCGCCGAGGTCGGACGGATCGTCGCCGGCGAGGGCGCCGACCTGCTCAACGACGCCTGGGGCGGGGTCGACCCGGAGCTGGCCGAGGTCGCCGCCGAGTTCGGCACCGGGCTGGTCTGCACCCACGCCGGCCACCTGCCGCCGCGGACCCGTCCGCACCGGATCGCCTACGACGACGTGGTCGCCGACATCGCCGCCACGACGACAGCGCTGGCCGAACGGGCGGTGTCGCTGGGCGCCCGGCCGGACGGGGTGCTCATCGACCCAGGGCACGACTTCGGCAAGAACAGCCGACACTCGCTGGAGTCGACCCGCCGCCTGCCGGAACTGGTCGCGACCGGGTGGCCGGTGCTGGTCGCGATGTCCAACAAGGACTTCGTCGGTGAGGTCCTCGACGCGCCCGTGGACGAGCGGCTGGAGGGCACGCTCGCGGCGACCTCCGTGGCGGCCTGGCTGGGAGCCCGGGTCTTCCGCGCGCACCAGGTCGCCGCCACCTGGCGCACGCTGCGCATGGTCTCCGCGCTGCGCGGGGACGTCGACCTGCGGATCGCCCGCCGCGGCGTGGTCTGAGCCGGGCCGGACCAGCACCGCCAGGCGCGCCGGCCTGGGCCGGCGGTGCGCTACTCGCCTTCGGCGACCTCGCCCTGTGTGGGCACCCGGGCGGCGCCGCGGCCCGCGCCGGCGCCCGCCTCGAGGATGTCGAAGGCCTCGGGCACGCTGGTCGCCCAGATCAGGATGTCGCGGGCCGGCGGGCGGACGAAGCCGCGGCCGACCAGGTCCTCGACGAGCATGCGCAGGTGCGCGTACACGCCGTCGTGATCCAGGATGACGACCGGTTTGGCGTGCAGGCCGAGCACCGCGGCCACCCAGATCTCGAGCAGTTCCTCGAGGGTGCCGAGCCCGCCCGGCAGGGTCAGGAACCCGTCGGCGCGGTCGTCCATGACGGCCTTGCGCTCGCGCATCGTGGCGGTGACGATCAGCTCGTCGGAGTCGGTGTCCCCGACCTCCATCGCCAGCAGCGTCTCGGGGATCACGCCGACCGTGTGCGCGCCGCCGGCCCGCGCGGCCCGGGCGAGGGCGCCCATGCACGACACCGAGCCGCCGCCCGAGACCAGCACGTGCCCGCGCCGGGCGAGCTCCGTGCCGACCTCGGCGGCGAGCAGCACGAACGCGGGATCGATGTGGTCCGAGGACGCGCAGTACACACAGACGTTCACGAGGGCGCCCCACCGGCCGCGGCGGCCCCGCCGACCTCGCTGGCGGTCTCGTCGCCGGAGGTGGCCGCGGCGGGCGGGCCGGCACGGCCGGTCCCCTCGAGAATCAGGCGCACGGCCTCGTCGACGTCGTCGGTCATGGTCACCAGGTCGAGGTCGCCCGGCTTGATCCGGGCGGAGCCGAGGACGGTCGAGCGCAGCCACTCCAGCAGGCCCGACCAGTAGGCCGTGCCCATGAGCACCACCGGGAACCGGGTCACCTTGCCCGTCTGCAGCAGGGTGAGGGCCTCGAAGAGCTCGTCGAGGGTGCCGAACCCGCCCGGCATGATGACGAAGGCCTCGGCGTACTTCACGAACATCGTCTTGCGGACGAAGAAGTACCGGAAGCTGACGCCCAGATCGACCCAGTCGTTGAGATCCTGCTCGAAGGGCAGCTCGATGCCGAGGCCGACCGAGAGCCCGCCGGCCTCCTGCGCCCCCCGGTTGACCGCCTCCATCGTGCCCGGCCCGCCGCCGGTGATCACCGCGTAGCCGGCGTCGGCCAGCGCGGCACCGAGCCGGCGTCCCAGCTCGTACTCGGGTTCGTCCCGGCCGACCCGGGCCGACCCGAAGACCGTGACGGCCGGGGGCAGATCCGCCAGCAGCCCGAAGCCCTCGACGAACTCGCTCTGAATGCGCAGGACGCGCCACGGGTCACTGTGGACGAACGAGGCCGGGCTGCGGGTGTCGAGCAGGCGTTGGTCGGTGGTGGAGTGCTCCACCTGCCCGCGCCGCGCCGTGACCGGGCCGCGGCGCTGCTCGGGCGGCGGCCCGCCACCCCGCCGGGTACGCCTGGACACCGCGGCCGCGGGAGCAACCGCGGGCCCGGGCTCGACGGCGGGAACGGGCGGGGGGACGTCCGCCGGACCATCACCGGCTGGGCGCGCGGCCGCTGTCGGAACGATCGGCTGGGACGTCGATCCGCCGCCCGGCGGATCAGGGTGGGCGGGCCGAGTCACGTCCGCACCATACGCAGATCCGCCCGGACGCCCGAAGCTCAGGGCGTGCCGCGGCCGACCAGGTAGGAGCCGAGCACGCGCTCCGTCTCCTCGATCACCGCCACCTCGACGTACTCGTCGCGGGTGTGCGCCAGGTTCGGGTCGCCGGGACCGTAGTTGAGCGCCGGTATGCCCAGCTCGGCGAACCGCGCCACGTCGGTCCACCCGTACTTGGCCACCGGGGCCCGCCCGGTGGCCGCCACGAAGGCCGCCGCGGCCGGGGCGGACAGCCCGGGCGGGGCCCCGCCGGCGCTGTCGTCGAGCACCAGGTCGTAGCCGTCCAGCACCTCGGCCACGTGGGCCAGCGCGGCCTTCGGGTCCCGGTCGGGGGCGAAGCGGAAGTTCACCGTGACCCGGCAACTGTCCGGGATCACGTTGCCGGCCACGCCGCCGTCGATCCGGACCGCCGAGAGGCCCTCCCGGTAGGTGCAGCCGTCCAGCGTGACGGACCGCGGCCGGTACCGCGCCAGCCGGGTCAGCAGCTCCCCGGCCTGGTGGATGGCGTTCTCCCCGAGCCAGGAGCGGGCCGAGTGCGCGCGGCGGCCCGGCACCGTGGCCACGACCCGCAGCGTGCCCTGGCAGCCCGCCTCGATCTCGCCGGAGGTGGGCTCCATGAGGATCGCCAGATCCGCCTGGAGCCAGTCGCGGTGCCGCTCGGCGAGCCGGCGCAGCCCGTTACGGGCGGCCGCGACCTCCTCGTTGTCGTAGAAGACCCAGGTGACGTCGTGCCGCGCCCCCGCCCCCGAGACCGGCCCCGGCCTCGACTCGGGCGCCGGCGCCGACCCCGACGCCGGGGTGCCGAGGAGCGCAGCCAGGCGGAGCATCACGGCCACCCCGGCCTTCATGTCGGACGTCCCGCAGCCGTACAGGCGGGAGCCGTCGAGGCGGGCCGGGAGGTTGTCGGCGACGGGCACCGTGTCGAGGTGACCGGCCAGCAGCACCCGCGCGGGCAGGCCGTGGCCGGTCCGCGCGAGCACCGCGTCGCCGTCCCGCAGGATCTCCAGGCCGCCGAGGGAGCGCAGCGCCTCCTCGACGGCCGTCGCGAGCGTGCCCTCGTCGCCGCTGACCGACGGCACGTCCACGAGGACACGCGTCAGCTCACCGACGGGCAGCGCCAGATCGAGGCCCATGACGGTCAGGGGGCCACGCCGTGTTCACGCAGGATGTCGTTCAGCGCGAGCTTGTCGTGGATCTCGCCTTCGTCCAGAGTGCGCAGGACGAGGATGCAGGGCATGGCGAACTCGCCGGCCGGGAAGGAGCGGACCCGGCTTGAGCCGACGGCCACCGCGCGCTCCGGGATCTCCCCGCGCGGGTACTCCTCCCCCGTCACAGCGTCGAAGACGTGGGTGGACGCCGTCAGGATCGCCCCGGCGCCGAGCTTCGCGCCGTGCCGGACCCGGGCGCCCTCGACCACCATGCAGCGGCTGCCGACGAACGCGTCGTCCTCGACGACCACCGGCACCGCGCTCGGCGGCTCGAGCACGCCGCCCAGGCCGACCCCGCCGGAGAGGTGGACATTGCGCCCGACCTGGGCGCACGAGCCGACCGTCGCCCAGGTGTCGACGAGGGTCCCGGCACCGACGTAGCCGCCGATGTTGGTGTAGCTGGGCATGAGCACGGCACCGGGCTCGACGTGGGCGCCCCAGCGGACGATCGCGCCCGGCACCACCCGCACGCCGTCGAACCGGGTCTTGAGCGGGACGCGGTCATGGAAGTGGAAGTCCCCGGCGGCCGACTCGACCATCGGCAGGACCTTGAACGACAGCAGGATCGCCCGCTTGGCCCGCTCGTCGACGACGACGCTGCCGTCCGCGGCGACCTGGGCGACCCGGGCCTCACCGGCGTCGATCGCGTCGACCGCGCCCACGATGACCTTGCGGGCCTGGGTGTCCTCCGGCGTCAGCTCGCCGCGACGCTCCCACAGGTCGTCGATGGCCCGGTCCAGGGGAGACACGACTTCGCCGGACGTGACACCCACGTCCGATGGGCTGGGGTTTGCTCCGCTCACGCTGCTCACGGATAAGACCCTACGGGTCTCGGGGTGAGCGGCGCTCGCGACCGCGGCGGTCAGCGGACGTCGGGCTCCGAGCCCCAGCCCGGCGTGTTCCGGTCTCCCTGCTCGCCACCACCGGGCCGCGGGACGGCCATCTGCCCGGTCTCGTACGGCGGCACCGGCATCTGCCCGGTCTCGTACGGCGGCACCGGCATCTGCCCGGTCTCGTACGGCGGCACCGGCATCTGCCCGGTCTGGTACGGCGGCACCGGCATCTGCCCCGTCTGGTACGGCGGCACCGGCATCTGCCCCGTCTGGTACGGCGGCACCGGCATCTGCCCCGTCTGGTACGGCGGCACCGGCATCTGCCCGGTCTGGTACGGCAGCGGCGGTTGCTGCTGCGGCGCGCTGCCGCCGCCGTTCTCATACGAGGGGACGGGCAGCTGACCCGTCTGGTACGGCGGTGGCGTGCCCTGCCCGGCGGCACCCTCACCGGCACCGGAGTACGACCCCGACCGACGGTGGGCGCCCTGGGGGTCCCGGTAGGGATCTCCGGGCTGCCCCGAGCGGACGTCCCGGCCTCCCCGGAAGTCCTGGGGCTGCCGGTATTCCTCAGGCTGCCGGTACTCCTCGGGCTGGCGGTACTCCTCGGGCTGGCGGTACTCCTGGGCCGAGCCGAAGTCCTGGGTGGGGCGGTAGTCCTGGGACGGCCGGGCGCCCGGATCGGGCTGACTCGACCGGTACCGGTCGAACGAACCGACGGAGCTCTGGTCGGCCCGCGCCGGCTCACCCGCTCCGTACCCGGACGGACGGCCGGAGGACCAGCCCTGGTCACCGCCGCGGCCCGCACCCACCGGATGCGGCCCCGAAGCCGCGGGGCCGGGCGGCCCGGCGGGCGGGTAGCCGGCCGGCTGCTGGCCCCAGCCCGGCGCGGCCTGCGCGCCGCTCGGGGCGCCTGCCGCGGGGAGCATGGTCATGCGCTCCGGAACGGTGGCGATCTGGGCGTCCGGGGCGGTCAGCGCGACCCGCACGTGCCGCCGGCCGGACTCACCGTAGAAGCTCCCCGGCGCGACCAGGACACCCACGCTGGACAGCGCGTCCACCGTGGCCCAGCAGTCCTCGCCGCGGGTGGCCCACAAATAGAGACCGGCCTCGCTGTGGTCGATCGTGAAGCCCGCGACGGCGAGCGCCGCGGCGAGCACCGCCCGCCGGTTGGCGTAGCGGGCGCGCTGGTCGGCGACGTGCATGTCGTCCGCGAGCGCGGCCGTCGCCGCCGCCTGCACCGGCGACGGCATCATCAGCCCCGCGTGCTTGCGGAGCTGGAGCAGCCCGTCGACGAGCTCGGGGTCACCGGTGACGAACCCGGCCCGGTACCCGGCCAGGTTCGAGCGCTTGGACAACGAGTGGACGGCGAGCAGGCCCTCGTGGGAGCCGCCGCAGACATCCGGGTGGAGCACCGAGACCGCGCGGGCCTCCCAGCCCAGCTCGATGTAGCACTCGTCGCTGGCGACGATCACGCCGCGCTCACGCGCCCAGGTGACCACCGCGCGCATCTCGTCCACCGACAGGACACGCCCCGTCGGGTTGCCGGGCGAGTTCAGCCAGACGAGGGCGACACCCTCGGCGGGGCCGACGACCGGCTCGCAGTGCGCGAGCAGGGCGCCGACCTCGTAGGTCGGGTAGGCCGGGGTGGGCACCCAGACGCGGTCCCCGGGCTCCAGGCCGAGCTGCGAGGGAAGCTGGGCGACCAGCTCCTTCGTGCCCAGCACCGGCAGCACGGCGGACGGCTCCACCAGCACTCCGAGCCGGCGGGCCAGCCAGCCGGCGGCCGCCTCGCGAAGATCAGGTGTACCTGCGGTGAGCGGGTACCCCGGAGAGTCCGCGGCACCGGCGAGGGCATGGCGCACCACCGCCGGCGTCGCGTCGACCGGGGTACCCACCGACAGGTCCACCAGCCCGTACGGATGCGACCGCGCCTTCTCCTTGTACGAGACCAGGTGGTCCCACGGGAAGTCGGGCAGCCGCACCCGCGACCGTCCCGGCGATCTGATCGTCCGGGACGGTCTCGCCGACTCCCCTGAACCGGTCAGGACTCGCCCTGGGGAGCCAGCGCGGAGATGGTGGGCGGGTCGAAGTCGAGGGCGCCGACCTTGGAGGCGCCGCCGGGCGAGCCGAGCTCCTCGAAGAACGACGCGTTCGTGTCGGTGAAGGTCTTCCACTGGTCGGGGACGTCGTCCTCGTAGTAGATCGCCTCAACCGGGCAGACGGGCTCACAGGCACCACAGTCGACGCACTCGTCAGGCTGGATGTAGAGCATCCGTCCGCCTTCGTAGATGCAGTCGACCGGGCACTCCTCGATGCAAGCCCTGTCCTTCACATCAACACAGGGCTCCGCGATGACGTAGGTCACCGGACGTTCCTCCTCGAGCTCACGGGCGACTGATTCCTTAGTATCGACCTGGACCGTTCGGTGTCGACAACAAGGGCGTGCACTAGTGGTGTATGTCGTCCACATCACTCCGGCCGACATCGGCTCCCGGGTCGTGATCCGGCGCCGTATCTCTGGTCCGCTCCCCCTGAGCGATGTTCTGGGCACGCTTGAGTCCTGGTCGGAAGGCGAACTCCGCCTCCGCCGCACCGACGGTACGACAGTGAGTGTGCCCGAGGAATCCCTCGTAGCGGCGCGTGTCGTGCCCTTGACACCCCGGCGGGCCAATCCTCGGCCCCCCGGTCGGGCGACACCATTGGACCAGCCCGGAACGCCCCCTCGCCACGACATTGCGGAACGCAACGATCAGATCACGGAATCAGATCGCCCCGCCGCTCTCCGCACGGACGGCCAGGTCGGCGCCGACGCGGATGGAGAGTACCCGGACGCCGGTGACGACGATACCGGGGACAATGGCGGCGACCGGGACGCGAGTGGCGCCGACCCGGGCGGCGCCGGCCCGAGTGTGGAGGTCCAGCGGTGAGCGCCCACAGCAGGCGGATGTTCGCCACCGTCGTCCGCCGCGAACCCGTCGACCTGGCACTCGCGTGTCATCTGATCGCCGCCGAGGCCGGCCCGGAGACGAACCCGGCCGAGACGACCCGTGCCCTCGACGCCCTGGCCGCCGACACCGCCGCCCTCCTCGCGGCCCGCCGGGCCGCTCCGCGGGGCCGTGGCGCGGCTGGTGCCGGTACCGACACCGGTGCCGCTTCCGGGGCCGGGGCCGCCTCCGGGGCGGTTCCCGGGGCCGCCTCCGGGGCGCCGGCGGAGCGGGGCACCGCGGCCGACGCGGGCACCGACGCCGGCGGGGGCACGCTGACCGGGCTCGACCTGCGCGCCGCCGCCGAGGCGCTGCGGGAGTCCCTCGGCGAGCGGGCCGGGTTCGCCGGGCACGAGTCCGACTACGACGACGTTCGGGCCTCGTTGCTGCCCGACGTCATCAGCCGGCGCCGCGGCCTGCCGATCCTGCTGTCCATCGTGTGGATCGAGGTCGCGCGCAGAATCGGCGTCCCCGCCTACGCCGTCGGGCTGCCCGGCCACGTGATCGTCGCGGTGGGCGCGCCCCATGAGAACGTCCTCGTCGACCCGTACGCCGGGGGGGAGATCATGACGGTGCACGACGCGGCGGCACGAGTGCGCGCGGCCGGCGCGGCGTTCACCCGGGCCCAGCTCGCCCCGATGACCCCGGAGGACCTGCTCACCAGGGTCCTGAGCAACATCCGGGTGCTCGCGGCACGCACCGACGTCCCACGCACCAGGCTGTGGGCGGTGGAGCTCTCGCTCCTGCTGCCCCGCCACCCCGCCGTGCTGCGGCGCGAGCGGGGCGAGCTGCGCGTCCGGCTGGGCGACTTCCTCGGCGGCGCGACGGACCTGACCAACTTCGCCGACGCGGTCACCACCGTGGAACCCGCCGCCGCCGCGGCCGCCCGGCACGCCGCCGCGGCCGCCCGCGCCCGCCTGAACTGAAGGCTTACGAGGACGAGCCGGCCCGGCGCGAGCGAGCCGGCTGGTCGGCCGAGAGGTACGAGCCCTCGTAGAAGATCAGCGGAGCGGCATCCGGCCGCTGCGCCGCCAGCGCGACCACCTCTCCGATCACCAGCGTGTGGTCACCGCCCGGATGCGTCGCGACGGTCCTGCACTCCAGGACGGCGAGCGCGCCCTCCAGCAGGGCGACCCCGGTCCGCGCGCCGAGCGAGTACCGCCAGCCCAGGAGCTGCCCCCCGCCACCGCCGGACCGCCCGTCGCCCCCGTACCCGTCGTCGGTGGGCCGGTCGGCGCCGCGGCGGGCGAAGTCGCGGGACGCCTGATCCATGTCGGCGGCGAGGATCGAGACCCCCCACACCCCGGCGTCGAGGAGCGGGGCGTGGAACCGGGCGTCCTGACGCACGCTGACGAGGACGAGCAGCGGGTCGAGGGAGACCGAGACGAAGGAGTTGGCCGTCATCGCGAGCTGGTGCCCGTCCACAACCGTGGTCAGGACGGTCACACCGGTCGCGAACCGGCCGACCACCCGGCGGAACGCCGCCGCGTCGGGCACGGCCAATCCGTCCGGAGCCGTCGGGCCGTCCAGGGAGCCGGCGGCGGGGAGGTCGGGCCCGGGCTGGAGCTCGGCCGGGCACGGCTGCGCGCGGGCCGTCTCCGCCGGAGCGGGTTCGGGCAGGGGCTGGCGCGCGGGGCTGGCCACGGCGGCAACGCTACAGCGGCGGAAGTGGCCCCACCGCCCTGTCGGGACACCTCGGTGACCATCGGCACAACCCCGGCAGGGCCCACGGCCCCACCGTCACCCGGCCGACCGCGCGGACGCTCCTCCCGGCCGCCCTCAGCGGGGAGGCACCGTCGGGGGACGCGGCGGCAGCGCCGTCAGGCCGCGCCGCGCCTGCCCGAACACGGCCACGACCACCGGCGCGAACACGCCTATCCCCAGGAAGAGGTAGCCCGTAGCGGTCGCCTTCAGCAGCAGGTCGCCCTCGGTACGCGACGCGGCGAGAAGCAGGACGACGGGGATCCAGCCGACAAGCGGGATCATCGCCCCGAGCCGGGTACCGGTCAGCCAGCGGACCAGAAACGGCACCCCGGTGTTACCGAAAAGCGCCAGCAGCAGGCCGATGGAGATCAGCGTCCCGCCCGGCCGCGGGCCGGAGGGCACCAGAACGACGCCGTACACCCCGAGCACGAGCCCGGCCACGATGCCGAACGCGTACGAGACACCGAGGAAGGCACGATGGGGCTCCTCGGGCGGCCCCGGCACCGCGGCGGCCGGGACGGCCCGGCCGGCAGCGGCGCCCGGGGTGGCCGGGGTGGCCCTCCCCTGCCGGCGCGCGGACGGCTTGGAACGCTCCTTCGAAGGCGTCAAGGCCGTCGACGGAGCCGGATCACCGCTCGCGTCGTGACCGTGGCCAAGCGTCGGACGGGGCATTCCCCGACAGTAGGCCATGGACCGCCCGATCACGCGCCGAGGCCGAACCGTCGATCTCGCACCGCCCGCCAGCCGGCCGCCCCGGCGCCAGGCCCCGTTCCGCTGCCGGCTTCTCCGGGTCGGTGCCCTACGGGGTTACGAGTTCCCGGGGCACGGCTATGACGTCCACGAGGGCGCCGCGACGCCAGACTGTCATTTCGACGGGTTGTCCGATGGTGTCCTCGGTCAGCAGTCGCTGGAGATCGCCCGGGCCGGCGACGGGCGTCCCGGCGATCGACAGGACGAGATCGTCGGTGAACAGTCCGGCCTGCCCGGCTGGGCTACCCTGTACCACCTCCGCGAGGCGCACGCCGTGGCGTTGCCCCGTCCGCTCGGCCAGGGCCGGCGGGAGCGGCACCCGGGCACCGGCCACACCGAGGTAGGCGCGGCGGACTCGGCCATCCCGGATCAGTGCCGCGAGGATGCGCCTGGTGGTGGCGTTCACGGGGACGGCCAGGCCGAGCCCGACGCCGGCGACGGCGGTGTTCACCCCGACCACGCGGCCGTCGGCGGTGACCAGTGCCCCGCCGGAGTTTCCCGGGTTCAGCGCGGCGTCCGTCTGGATGACCTCGTCCACGACGCGCACGGCCGAACCGGAGCGGGTCGGCAGCGAGCGGTTCAGGGCGCTGACCACGCCGGCGGTGACGCTCCCGGTCAGCCCCAGCGGATTGCCGACGGCGACGACGAGTTGGCCGACCCGCAGCGTCGCCGCGTCGCCGAGCTCGGCCGGGCGCGGTGTGGAGCCGCGGGCCCGCAGCACGGCGAGGTCGGAGAGCGGGTCGGCTCCCACCAGGTCCACGGCACGCTCGGTCCCGTCGACGAACTCCACCGTGCCGACCGGCTCGCCGGCCCGGCCGGTGCCTGGACGTCCCTCGACGACATGCGCGGAGGTGAGCAGGAACCCGTCCTCGGTGAACAGCACCGCGGAACCGGCTCCGGCGCCACGCGAGGTGCGCACCCGCAGGCTTCCCACGCTCGGCCCGACCCGCTCGGCCACCCGGGTCACCACACGGGAGTAGGCGTCCAGCGCCGCCTCACCACGATCACCGGACGGCGCGGTCTCGTCGGGGAGTGCGATCTGGTCCTCGGGGCCCGGGTTGGCGGTGGCGCCTGCGTCCATCCGATCCTCCTCGCGATTACAGTGTTGCACTGCAATCAACGCAAGCGAGGAGCGGATCCTGCCGCCGAGGCGTCCGCCGTCGGCATAACCACCCCACCCCACCC
>NZ_UBIZ01000385.1:0-1111 GCF_900465275.1 Parafrankia sp. Ea1.12
TGGGTCCGGTGGGGTCGAGGCCCTTGCGGCGGACGTCCGGGATGTCGGCCTGACGGGCGTCGACGGCGTCTTCGTCGATCCTGCGCGGCGGGGCGGCGAGCGGCGGATGTCCGCCGGCGCCGGTGAGCCCCCGCTGGCCTGGTGCTTCGGGCTGACCGAGCGGGTCGAGGCCGTCGCGGTCAAGGCGGCTCCGGGGCTCCCGGTGGAGCTCGTCCCGCCAGGCTGGGAGATCGAGTTCGTCGCGGACAGACGTGGCCTCAAGGAGTCCGTGCTGTTCTCGCCCGCGCTCGCGACGGCGTCCCGGCGGGCGACGGTGCTGCTCGGCCCGGGTGACCGGTCGGTGCCCGGGACCACCGGGCCACGGGTGGTGACGCTGACCGGTGAGCCGGACCCCGTCGGTGACGACCGCGACCACGGCCGCCCGGGCGGCGGTCACAGCGGCGGTGGCGGGCCCGTCCCGCTCCCGGTCCGGCCGCCGGGGGAGTACCTCTTCGACCCCAATCCCGCCGTCACCCGGGCCGGGCTGGTCGGCACGCTCGGCCGCCTGGTCGGCGGGTGGCAGATCGACCCGAGGATCGCGTTTCTCGGCGCTGACCGGCCGCTGGCGACCCCGTTCGCGCGGACGCTGCGGGTCGAGGCCGAGATGGCCTTCGACGTGCGCCGGGTGGCGGCGGCCGTGCGCGAGGCCGGCATCGGCGCACTCGACGTGCGCCGGCGCGGACTCGCCGGGGATGTGGACGCCATCCGGCGGCGGCTGATGCCGGCCCGGCGGCACCTGGTCCCGGGGGGCCGCACCATGACGGTGGTGATGACCCGGGTGCGGGACGAGCCGTGGGCTCTTCTGTGTACCGACGTCACGCAGACCGCTCGGGCGGATCAAGCCGATCGGGCTGATGCGGCGGATCGGGCCGGGCGGGCGGATCCGCCGGATCTGGCGGACCGGACGGCTGGGGCCCGGGGCGGTCCGGCCAGGGACTGAACGCGGAGCCGGCGGTGGCGAGCGCGAGGTTGAGCGCGACCAGCGTCAGCCCGGCATACAGCGGCAGCAGCGGCGCCACGCGCAGGAAACCCAGCGCGCCGGCGCCGGCGCTCGCGAACATCACCACGGGCC
>NZ_UBIZ01000058.1:0-804 GCF_900465275.1 Parafrankia sp. Ea1.12
CACCCTCCCCCGGCCAGCCATCCCGACGCCCCCGGATGCCCCGACGCAGTCCGGGGCGATGCGCGGCGGCTGAGTGTCACTATGGACTCGCTCAGGCCGCCACGGTTCACCGTTCTCGCGATCCGCCTCGCCGTCCGCGGCCGGCCCGACCGCGGCCGGCGAGGCCGCGGACGGTCAGACCGTCGCGGGAGGCTGGGTGCGGGTCGAGATCGCGACGCGGTTCCAGACGTTGATCGTCGCGATGGCGACCACCAGGTTCGCCGCCTCCTCCTCGCTCCAGACCTTCGTCGCGCCGTTCCACACGTCGTCGGGGACGCCGTCCTGGCCGAGCCGGGTGACGGCGTCGGTCAGTGCGAGCGCCGCCCGCTCCTTCTCGCTGAAGAAGGGCGACTCGTGCCAGGCGGCGACCGCGAACAGCCGCCGGCTCGACTCGCCGGCGGCGAGCGCGTCGCGGCTGTGCATGTCCACGCAGAACGCGCAGCCGTTAAGGATCGACGCGCGCAGCTTCACCAGTTCCAGCACGGTCCCGTCGACGGTCGACCGGACGTACTTCTCCAGGCCCATCACCGCCTTGTAGGCGTTCGGTACGACGCTCGCCATGTCCATGCGCTGCATGGTGACCTCCTCGTCATCGTGCGTGCCGTGGGATGGTTCCACCTCGACGACGACGTCCCGGGGCGCACCGTGACACCGTCTCGATGTGCTCCCGATCACATGATCGGGGCTGCGTCGGGGCGCCGCCAGCGGGCGGGCCGGGGCGTCGGCGTCGGCGGGGCGTCCTGTCAGCAGGGCTCGGGCGTGGCG
>NZ_UBIZ01000701.1:0-289 GCF_900465275.1 Parafrankia sp. Ea1.12
CCGCCGCTGGTGCGGTGGCCGCCTCCGGGGTGGTCGGTGAACCGGTCCCCCGAGACCCGGCGTCGGCCGGGCTACCCGGCTCAGTCGTCATCCGTACCTACCTCGACTCTTCCTCCCTCAGGGGGCGGCCGGCCCGGCTGCCGGTCGGATCGACCGGCAGCCGGGGCGACCGCCCGGAAAACCAGGTTCCGCGGCCGGGGCGACGGTGCCCCGGCCGCGGAAGGACATGCTGGTCAGCCCGTCAGCCAGTTCTATCCGTCAGGCGATCTTGGCGATGACGGCGCGGACC
>NZ_UBIZ01000552.1:0-234 GCF_900465275.1 Parafrankia sp. Ea1.12
CGGTGCGGGAGCCGACCTTTATGACGAAGAAGCAGTACAGCCGCCGCAGCGTCACCGCGCAGTCCACGTGGAAAAAGTCCACGGCCAGCATCGTCGACGCCTGCGTACGCAGGAACTGTCGCCATGTGGTGTCGGTCTGCCGTTTCGGAGCTGGGGGAGCCCCAGGGACGTCAGGACCCGGCGGATCGTGGATGCGCTCACCCGGTGGCCGAGCTTGAGGAGCTCGCCCTGGAT
>NZ_UBIZ01000089.1:0-12269 GCF_900465275.1 Parafrankia sp. Ea1.12
GGCCCGCCCTGACGCCGACGAGCTGATCTACACGGTGGACGGCGCCATCGCGACGATCACCCTCAACCGGCCGCAGGTGAAGAACGCGTTCACCCTGACCATGATCGACCGTTGGGCGGAGGCGCTGCGGTCCGCGGCCGCCGACCCCCGGGTGCGGGTCGTCGTCGTGACCGGCGCCGGCGGCGCCTTCTGCTCGGGGATCGACCTGGCGGTGCTGGGCGGCATCGAGCCCACACCGATCGCGCGCCGGCGGATGCTCACCGAGGGCGTCCACAAGGTGGCCCGCGCCGTCCTCGACCTGGAGAAGCCGCTCATCGCGGCGATCAGCGGGGTGGCCGTCGGCGCCGGGCTCGACATGGCGCTGATGTGCGACCTGCGGTTCGCGGGGCGCTCGGCGCGACTGGCCGAGGGCTACATCAAGATCGGCCTGGTTCCCGGCGATGGCGGGTGCTACCTGCTTCCCCGCCTGGTCGGACCGGCCAAGGCGCTGGAACTGCTGCTGACCGGCGACACGGTGGACGGCGTCGAGGCCGAGCGGATCGGCATGGTGAACCGGGTCTACGAGGACGACGAGCTCCTCGACGCGACCTACGCGTTCGCCGGGCGGCTCGCCGGCATGTCCCCCATCTCCGCCGCCATGATCAAGAAGACCGTCTACCAGTCGCAGACCATGGACCTGCGCGCCAGCCTCGACATGATCGCCTCGCACATGGCGATCGTGCAGTCCACCGAGGACTACGCCGAGGCACGGGCAGCGTTCACCGAGCGGCGGACCCCCGACTTCACGGGGCGCTGATCACCCGCAGGTGCAGCTCGCGGGCGGTGAGGGCCCGGCGCAGGTCGTCGGCGGCGTCGACGACCACGCGGGAGAGCACCTGGCCGACGTCGCCGCGGCTCAACATCTCCTGAGCCGCGGCAAGCGTCCAGGCCTCGACCGCGTAACGGGGAAAGGCGGCGGCGGCCACCTGCCGGACGGCATGCGGGGAGCGGGCCGACGCCAGCGTGGGCATGTCGGCGAAGTACCGGTCGACGTAGCCGGCGGTGAGCTCGGCCTGCTCCGGTCGCCAGAAGCCCTGGGCCGTCGCCGCCACCAGCCGTACCGAGGTGGCGCGGTCCTCGGTGACGGCCTGCCACGCCCGGGCCTTGGCCGCCGGCTCGCCGATCGCCGCCCTGCTCCGCGCGGCATGCTCGGCGGCCCGGGTGCTGCGGTCGCGGTCCAGCTCGGCGGCGATCTCGGCCTCCCCGGCGGCGTCCAGGACGACCAGCCGGTCGAGCACCAGCCAGCGCAGGTCCGGGTCGACGACGAGGCCGTCGGGGACGCCACGGCCGGTGAGCCAGCCGCGCAGCTCGTCCACCTCGGACGTCCCCGCGCACCGCACCAGGCCGCGGGCCGCCGCCAGCAGCAGGCCGGACGTCCCGGCGGCACCCGCGATGACGCGGCGGCAGGCGCCGGCGAGCGCGGCACGGGCGGCGGGTTGGTCCCGTTCGGGCAGGAAGACGTCGACGACGGTCGCGGCGGCGAAGCGCAGCGCGTCCTCGAAGACGGCGACCGAGCGTTCGGCGGGCAGCGCCCGCGCGGCGAGCGCCAGGTAGTCTGCCGCGGGCCATTCGGCGTCCCGGGTGGCGTCCGCGACGGCCGCCCACACGACAGCGCGGGCGAGCGGGTCGCCCAGCTCAGCCAGGACGGCGCCGAGGCCGGGCAGCTCCCCCGCGACGAATCTGATCTTGGCGTACGTGAGGTCCCCGTCGTTGAGCAGCAGCAGCCGGCCGGGACGGGTGCCGGCGAGCTCGGGCACCGGCGTGCGCCCGCCGGCCGGCGACGACGGAAGATCGACGAGGACACGTCGCACGAGCGTCACCGGGCCGGGAGCGCCGTCCGGGGCGTTGTCCGGGTCGCTGTCGTACACGCCGATGCCGACGCGGTGCGGTCGCTCGGCGGGATGGTCCGCCGGGGCGGTCCGCGTGATCTCGACGGAGACGTAGGCACCGCTGTCGTCGAGGATCACTTCGGGACGCAGCGTGTCGACCTGCGCGCGGCGCAGCCACGCCGCGGACCACGCCGTGAGGTCCTTCCCACTGGCCCGCGCCAGCGCCGTCAGCAGGTTGTCCAGGGTGGCGTTGCCGAAGGCGTGCGCGGTGAAGTAGGCCCGCAGCCCGGCCAGGAACGCGTCGTCGCCCACCCATTCGACGAGCTGACGCAGCGCGGAGGCGCCCTTCGCGTAGGAGATCCCGTCGAAGTTGAGCAGCGCCCGTGCGGTGTCGGCGACGTCGTCGGGGGCCACCGGGTGGGTGGACGGCCGCTGGTCGGCCGCGTAGCCCCAGCTCTTGCGGCCCACCGCGAAGCTCGTCCAGGCGTCGGTGAAGCGGGTCGCCGCGGCCGTCACCCGGGTGCCCAGGTACTCGGCGAACGACTCGTTGAGCCACAGGTCGTCCCACCAGCGCATGGTCACGAGGTCGCCGAACCACATGTGCGCCATCTCGTGGGCGATCACGACGGCGCGCCGCTCGCGCTCGGCCTCGGTGACCGCGGAGCGGAACACCAGTTCGTCGCGGAAGACGACCAGGCCCGGGTTCTCCATCGCGCCCATGTTGAACTCGGGCACGAACGCCTGGTCGTACTTCCCGAACGGGTACCGGATGCCGAAAAGCTCGTGGTAGTGGTCGAGGCAGCCGGTGGTGATCTCGAAGATCTCGGCCGCCTGGGCGTCCAGGTACGGCGCGAGCGACCGCCGACACACCAGCCCCAGCGCCACCCCGTCGTGGGTCCCGCTCCACACCTGGTACGGCCCGGCGACGAGAGAGACCACATAGGTAGACAGAGGGGCGGTGGGCGCGAACTCCCAGCGCCCCGGGCCGACCCGGGTGCCGGCGCCGTTCCCCCGCACCTCCCAGGACGGCGGGGAGGTCACCGCCAGGCTCAGCGGCGCCTTGAGGTCGGGCTGGTCGAAGCAGGCGAAGATCCGCGCGGCGTCGTCGAGGAAGGACTGCGCGTAGAGGTAGACCTCGCCGTCCTCGGCGTCGGTGAACCGGTGCAGCCCCTCACCGGTGTTCGTGCACTCCATGGTCGCCCGCACCTCGAGGGTGTTGTCGGCGAGCAGGTCGGGCAGCGCGAGCCGGCCCCCGGCGACGGCACCCGGGCCGAGGTCGCGCCCGTTGAGCCGGGCAAGCTCGACCCCGATCGCCTTGAGCTCGGCGAACGTGGCCGCGCCGGGTTGCCGGCACGAGAACGAGACCGTGGTGGTCGAGGTGAACCGCGGGCCGGACGAGGTCCCGGTCAGGTCCAGGTCGACGTGGTACGAGTGGACCTGGACGAGCGCGGCTCGGGCCACGGCCTCGGCTTGGCTCAGCGGTTGCATCTGCCCGACGGTAGTGCCCGGCCCGCCCCACCGCGCCTGTCGGGTTCCGCGCGCGCCCTCGACCGCACCCGTCCCGTCCGGAACCGGCCCAGGGCCGCGCCGCTCAGGACCACACCGGCAAAATCGGACCAATGACGAGCAGCGCCGCCCAGCGCGACGACGCCCCCGGGCACCGGCCTCCGCGCGGGACGTCCCCCGCCCAGGTCACGCTCGACGAACTCACCCGCCCCGGAGGCGAGGTGCTCACCGACCGCAAGGGCCGGCTGGTCGTCCGGCACGGTGATCTCGTCGTCAAGACACACATGGCCGAGGAGGAGCTCCAGCCGCTGCTCGCGCGGCTGCGGCTGGCCGCTGATCCACGGCTCGGCGACATACTGCTGTCTCCCCTGCGCATCCGGGGCGGCCACGGCGGCCTGCTCGCCCCGGTCGGCGGCCGTCTCGTCAGCGCCTGGCCGGCCGGGAGGGCGCTGCGCGTCGACGAGGTGGAGGCCCGCGTCGAGGACGCGCCATGGACGGCGGCCGCCGCGCTGCTCGCCCGCCTGCACGCCACGGACCTGACCGCGCTCGCCCCGGCGCACGTCCCGGCGGCCGGCGTCTGTACCCGCCTGCGGCGCTCGCTGGACCGCATGGAAGCCGCCGTGGCCCGCGCCACCCGGGCTGGCGCCGCCTCGGGCGCGTCGGTGCGCGAGATCGAGCGGCTGGCGGACGAAGTCCGGCGGGCCTACCCGACGCTGCCGTCCTGGCTCGGGCGGACGCCGGCCCGCCCGGGTACGGCGCCGGCCCTCATCCACGGCGACTGGCATCTCGGCCAGGTCGTCCGGGTGGCCTCCGCTCCGGCCAGCGCCGCGGACGCCGGATGGCGCATCGTGGACGTCGATGACCTGGGCTGGGGGGATCCCGCCTGGGATCTGGCCCGTCCGGCGGCCTGGTTCGCCGCGGGCATCCTGCCCGCCGAGGTCTGGGGAACCTTCCTCGGCGCCTACCGGGAGGCCGGCGGCCCGGCGGCGGGCCCCGACGGCGATCCGTGGGAGGCCCTGGACGGCCCGGCGCGGGCGGTGGCCGTGCAGTACGCGGCCGGTGCCGTCACCGACCTCGCCACTGACGGCACCCCGTTCGACGAGGGCGCCGACGCTTTCGTGGCCTGCGCCCGCCGGATGTGGTCGGGACACTGACAGCCACGAACGTGGTCAGGACACTGACAGCCGCGAAAAGTACGGACCGACACGACCCGCCCGGTAGGCTGCTGCCGTGAGTTACCAGACCATGGTGTGTCCGAAGTGTCACGGATCCATGCGGACCTACAACCGCAACGGCGTCCAGATCGAGCAGTGCGACAACTGCCGCGGGATCTTCCTCGACTACGGCGAGCTCGAGGCGCTCACCCGCCTGGAGTCGCAGTGGGCGCAGCCGGCGCAGCCGCCTCCGCCGATGGCGCCCGGCGGCCACTACGCCCCGCCGGCCTGGGGCTCGCACGGCCACGGCCACGGCCACGGGTACGGCCACGGCCGCCTCACCCGGATGTTGTTCTCCTCCTGACGGTCTCCCCCGACTGACGGTCTCCCCACGACGGCCGGCGGCTGAACGCGGACGCCTACCTCCCGCCACCAGCGGGTATCGCCTCCAGGGACTCCCGTAAGGCGGCCCAGGGAGGCAGCAATGCCCGCGACGGCCCGGTATCCGCGCGACCTGTCCGCCGGCTCGCCGACGGTCGACCCGCTCCACACCGAGCAGTGCGGCGCGGTCGTGGCCGGGCTGATGTCGGTCGCCCGGCACCGGCTCGGGATGGAGCTGGCCGTCATCACCCGCCGGGTGGCCGACGTCCTGGTCGTCGAGCACTATGACGGCGACATCGAGTCGTTCGGCATCGCCGTGGGCACGACCGCCAGCTACGAGCGGACGCGGGCCGCACTCGAGGGACGTCTGCCGCAGGTCGTCCGCTACGCCGGGCGGGACGGGCGCACCGCGGACCCGGCGCTGGCCCGACGGGTCGGCATCGGCAGCTATGTCGTGGCCCCGGTGCTGCTGCCCGACGGCTCCGTGTACGGCTCGCTGGCGTGCATGAGCCACAACCCGGACCCGGCGCTGCGCGACCGCGACGCGTCGTTCCTGGCTCTGATCGCCGACGCGCTGTCGAACTGCGTCTCCGACCACCGTGGCGACTGGCGCGAGCGGGACCGCGTCTGGCGCCGGATCAGCCAGCTGATCGACGACGGCGGGCCGGCGATGGTCTTCCAGCCGATCTACGACCGGGCGACGCTCGACATCGCCGGTGTGGAGGCCCTCTCCCGCTGCCCCGGCACCGGCACCGCCGGCTCGGACGAGTCGTCCCCGCAGCGGTGGTTCACCGACGCGGCGTCCGTCGGGCTGGGCGTCGAGCTGGAGGTCGCGGCGATCCGCAACGCGCTCGCGGCGCTGCCATGGCTGCCCGCCGGGCTGCCGCTGTCCGTGAACGCGTCACCGGCCGCCATCGTGTCGGGCGCGCTGATCGACCTGCTCGCCACCATCCCGCCGGAGCGGGTGATCATCGAGGTGACCGAACACAGCCGCATCGACGACTACCCGACGGTCATGCTCGCGCTCGACGCCCTGCGCGGCCGCGGGGTGCGCGCCGCGCTCGACGACGTGGGCGCCGGCTACGCGGGCCTGCACCAGCTGCTACAGCTCAGGCCGGACATCATCAAGATGGACCAGAGCATCATCCGGAAGATCGGGGAGGACGCCCCGGCCTGCCGGGCGCTGGTCACCGCGCTCGTGTGTTTCGCGGAGGACATCGGCGCGACCGTGCTCGCCGAGGGCGTGGAGACGTCCAGGGAGCTGGAGGTCCTCGGCGAGGCCGGGGTCCATCAGGTCCAGGGCTTCCTGCTGGCCCGCCCGGGCATGCTCGCGTCCGGCCCACCGCCTGGGACGAGCGGCACGCGGACCATCCCGACACCGACAGGTACCCGAACACTCACACAACGTGAGCTTGCTGGCTACCGGAACGCGTGGCCGCCGGGGTAGACCACGCCAGAGGGCACACGTCACCGCCGGCTCCGCTACCGTGCGGTCCGTGGCAGGTCGATCTCATGGCTGACCCCGGGAACACAGACATCACCCACCAGGAGGCCGGCGGCCCGGTGGTCACCGTGGTCGGCATCGGCGACGACGGCTGGGACGGCCTCACCCGGACCGCCCGCGACGAACTGTCACGGGCCGAGGTCATCATGGGCTCCGAACGGCAGCTCGGCCTGCTCCCCGCCGCGGTCCGCGCCCGCCAGGTGCGCTGGCCGTCGCCACTGGTGCCCGCACTGGCGAAGCTGGTCGACGCGCACGCCGGCACGCGGGTCTGCGCGCTGGCCAGCGGCGACCCGATGTTCTTCGGCCTGGGAACAACCCTCGTCCGGGAGCTGGGCGCCGCCCGCGTCCGGGTGCTCCCCCATCCGTCATCGGTCTCCCTCGCCTGCGCCCGCCTGGGCTGGGCGCTGGACACGACCGAGATCGTCAGCCTGGTCGCCCGTCCCCTGGCCGCGGTGCACCCGGCGCTCACCGCCGGCCGGCGGCTGCTCGTCCTGAGCGCGGACCGCCGGACGCCCGCGCAACTGTGCCGGCTGCTCACCGACCGCGGCTTCGGTGGGAGCACGGTCACGATCTTCGAGCACCTGGGCGGCTCGGCGGAACGCCGCCGGGACACCCGGGCAAGCGCCCTCGGCGGCGCCCGCTCCGAGACCCGCTCCGAGGCGCGCGTCGACGAGGGCGCCGCGACCTCGGCCGACAGCTCGGACGCCGGCCCCGACTCCACCGCCGACCTCAACCTGGTCGCGCTGGAGCTGACCGCCGGGCCGGAGACCCGCCACCTCCCCCGAATCCCGGGGCTGCCCGACGACGTCTTCGAGCACGACGGCCAGCTCACCAAGCGGGAGATCCGCGCCGTCACCCTCGCCCGGCTGGCGCCGGCCCCCGGCGAGCTGCTGTGGGACGTCGGCGCCGGCTGCGGCAGCATCTCCATCGAGTGGATGCGGGCCCACCCTGCCTGCCGGGCCGTCGCCGTCGAGCCCCACGCCGACCGCGTCCGCATGATCGGCCGAAACGCCGAGGCGCTCGGCGTGCCGGCACTGCGGGTCGTCGCGGCGACCGCCCCCGCCGCCCTCGACGACCTGGCCGACGAGACCGGCGTCCCCGACGCGGTGTTCATCGGCGGCGGGCTGACCGCGCCGGACACGATCACCCGCAGCTGGGAGGCGCTGCGCCCCGGCGGCCGCCTGGTCGCCAACGCGGTCACCATCGAATCCGAGGTCATCCTGGCGAAGTGGCACGCCCGGCACGGCGGGGATCTCATCCGGCTGGCGGTGAGCCGTGCGTCACCCGTCGGCGGCTTCGCCGGCTGGCGCCCGATGATGCCTGTCACCCAGTGGGCGGCGACCCGTCCCCACGATCAGTAGGGCTCCATATCCGTAGGGCCCCGGACGCACGGCGGGCTGTGTCACGGCCAGCCCGCCCCTGGCACGTCGACCTGGGTGACGAGCACCTGCCCGGAGCCCGGGGAGACCATCTCGGCTTCGGTCATGCCCCGCCATTCGGCGGCCACCATGAACAGCTCCGTCCCGTCGGGACCGCCGAGCGCGCAGGCGAAGCAGCCACGGTCCAGCTCGACGGTCCGCAGCACCGTGCCGCCCTCGGCGACCCGCACACACCGTTGGTTGGGCACGTCGGCGTACCAGACCGCGTTCTGCGCGTCGACGCAGATGCCGTCCGGGGCACCTACGCCGAGGTCGGCCCAGACCCGGCGGTTGGACAGCCCGCCGTCGGCGCCGATGTCGAAGGCCAACAGGCAGTGGCGGTACGAGTCCGCGACGATCAGGGTCGCGTTGTCGGAGGTCACCGCCATCCCGTTGGGGAAGGCGACGTTGTCGGCCACCTGGCGCACCGAGCCGTCCACCGTGACGACAACGACGGAGCCGGGCCCGAACGACTCCCCGCCCACCGGGTCGAAACCGACCTGGTTGACGTAGGCGTTGCCTCGCCCGTCCACCACGATGTCGTTCCAGCCGACCCCACCAAGGTCGGCGTGGGTGACGAGGGCCCCGTCAGGCTCCCGCCGCAGCAGCAGTCCGGCCGCGGACGAGACGATCAGCAGCCGGCCGTCCGGCAGCCAGGCGGTGCACAGCGGCAGCGACTTCACCCGCGCGACCACCTCGCTTCCGCCGGCGAGATCGACGGCGACGATCTCGCCCGCCGACCAGTCCGAGAGGTACAACCGCTCACCATGCCAGCGCGGCGATTCGACCAGGCCACGCCCGGTGAGCAACGTCCGTATCTCGTTCACGGTGCTCCTCTGCTGCCAGCACGGTGCCGGCTGCTCACACGGGCCAACGCAGAACGCGGGGCCCCTCTGGACGCTCGTAGTCGATCAGCACGTCGACGCGCGTTCCCCGGGCGCGGCGGAAGCCTGGTAAAGCGCCTGGCCGGGCAGGTAGCGCGCCTCGTAGCGTTCACGGACCGCGTCGGGTGAACCAAACAGGGCGACGTCGCGGCGCAGCGCACGGCGCAGCGATTCGACAGGGCTGATCTGAAGGAACACGCTGAGATCCCGATAATCGCGCAGCTCGCCCCGGAGGAGGAAGACACCGTCGACGATGAGCACCGCATCGCTCGCCGCCTCGCGTCGTCTTGCCGGCCGCGTCCGGACCGTCGATCGCGACACTCAGCACTCGGTCCGGGCATGTGCCCACCATCAGCTCGACGAGCGCACGCACGACGCAGTCGCGAGTCGAACCCACACCAGGATCGACGATCATGCGACGTGACAGTAGCAGCACCCCGCCGGAGATCACGATCGCCGCGCTACGGCCGAGGACGTACGGATCCACCGAACGCGGGGCGGATGGAATCCCTGCTCATCCGCCGAGCCGCGGCCGCGCTGCGATGCAGGGCCTGCCGGCGGGGCGAATGCGCAGGGGTGGCAACGGCGGTTTCAGCAGTGGAACAGCCGGGTCCCCTTTTCGACCTGAAAGATCGACAGCGAACGAGGGGCCGTCAACATCGTTGACTATCTTGTCCCAGGGATGCGCGAGTTCCTGACTGGCCGATTTCCGACTGGCGCAGGAACTACCACAATCCTGCTCCCGGGCACCGACCTCCCGCATTAACGTCCTTCCACGTGACCAGCCAGATCCGTGAAATCCTGTCGCCGGCGACAGCCTCAGCGTTCCCCGCACTTTCCCAGCTACGGCCCACGCTGGTGGGCACGGCCGACTTCGTCCGTATCGTCGACGAGGTGCAACGCCTGGAGGGCTACCGGCTGGTCGGCGTGTTCGAACGGGGCCAGCCGAGTGCGCCGGCCGTCGCCGGCTTCCGAGTCCGCCACTCCCTGTCCGCCGGCCGATTCCTCTACGTCGACGACCTTTCCACGATCGCGAGCGCCCGACGGCAGGGATACGCCAGACGTCTACTCGACTGGCTCCTCGACGAGGCGCGACAGCTCGAGTGCGCGCAGGTACACCTGGACTCCGGCGTCGGACTCGACCGGGCCGACGCGCACCGGCTGTACCTCAACACCGGCATGACCATCACCGCACACCACTTCGCCGTCCCGCTCCGCCTCGCAACATAACGCCGCGAGATCCACACCACTCCCCCGACGCACGCAACTTTGGAGCTTCCAGAGGATCACCCGGGTGGGCCACTGACGCACATGGCACAGGTATTTTCATGATCCGAAGGCTTGGGGCGCAGTAGCGTCGCGGGCGTGGCCCCCTCTCCGACTGCCCGGTTACGGTTCCGTCAGATGGAGCCAGCAGGTGCCCGCACTTCCCGGCGCAGTACACAACCACCGTGGACGCGGTCAAAATGGTAGCCTCGCGCCGGCCACGTTCAGACATCGGCGAGAGACTATTGCAGAGTCGCCCGAGCCCCCGTCTGTCCGAAAACGGCTGGCTGCCCGATCGCTGGCCGGAGGGAGAATGCACAGCCCAGGACAGGAGCCTCGACGCGAGGCTGAACGATCTTGCCGAGTTCGAGCTGCGTCCCGCCGGTGTAACGCTTCAGGATCAGGGCGTCAGCTACGGCTGCACCGACAGCACCAACATCCCGTATGCCTCGCGCCTGTACTCCGCGGGCACGGTCGACGAGGTAACGGACTTCTACCGCCGCGCCGTGCCCGCGGCGGGCTGGAAGCTGGAGCACGCCGACGAGATCAACCCCGGTCAACGTGTTTACTTCGGGGCACGGCTGTGCTTTTCCCGGTCGATCGAAGGTGTCATCGTGTTTCTGTCCGTGGGGTTTCCGGGCAGCCTCGACGAAGGGCCAGAAGATATTCTCGGCCCAGATCCCCGCGACTTCGACCTATTTGCGTTGGCGGACCCGGAACACACCTCCAGGGGCCGCTAAAGATGCCCGTGCCCGTGCCCGTGCGATGGTGGCAGGAGCCACGGCGTGCTGTTCCAGCCACATGCGCCACCAGGACTCCTGTCCGCCCGCGCGACCCTGGACGCCGAGCTGGATCGCCACCTGGGCCAGGCGGGGCCGCGGTGACGGACACGCTGCACGTCGGGTACTGCGCCACCCCCGTCACGGGATGTAGCACCACCTGCCAGGAGTGGTCGACATCCTGTATCCGCCGGTACGCGGGGACGCGACTCGAAGGCGCCGGGGTCGATCGCGGCGGATGACGGCCGGATACGACGGCTGCCCGGGTCAGATGCGAATGTTCTGCGGGATACTCCGCCGGTGACTCGGACAACGAGTGATCAGAGCGACGAAAGCGACCGCGCGGGCAGGACGCCCTCCGGCGGACAAGGCGCCAGCCCCGCCCCAGCCGGGACCGTCACCGGCCAGGATCCGGCCTCGTCCGGAACTGGTCGCTGGGGGATGACGATTCCGCTGGCCGATGCGCCCCTGACGGACCTGCCCGCACTGTGCGGGCGACTGGCGGACGCCGGCTACACCGACGTCTGGTCGTCCGAGGCAACCACGACGGACGGGATCGTTCCGCTGGCGCTCGCCGCCGGCGAACCACGGCTGCGGCTCGGCAGCGCGATCGTGTCGGCCTACACCCGCGGCCCGGCGCTGCTCGCCCAGACCGCGGCGACAATGGCCGCCGCCGCGCCGGGCCGGTTCGTCCTCGGACTCGGCACGTCGTCGGATGTGATCGTTTCGAACTGGAACTCCATCCCGTTCAGCCGCCCGTACCAGCGGATGCTGGACACCGTCCGGTTCCTGCGCCGGGCCTTCGCCGGCGAGAAGATCAGCGAGGAGTTCCCGTCCTTCACGGTCCGCGGCTTCCGGCTCGGCGTCGTACCGTCCGCCCCGCCGAAGATCATGGTCGCCGCACTGCGACCTCGGATGCTCGAGTTCGCCGGTCGCGAGGCGGACGGAGTGATCCTTAACTGGCTTTCGCCGGCCGACTGCGACACCGTCCTGCCGCACGTGCGTGAACACAACTCTGACGCCGAGGTGGTCGCCCGGATCTTCGTGTACGTGCACGACGACCCGGCAGCCGCCCGCCCTCTGCTCAGGAAGATGATCGCCGCCTACCTGACGGTGCCGGTGTACCGGGAGTTCCACCTGTGGCTCGGCCGCCAGGCGGCGCTGGAGGGCATGTGGAGCGCGTGGGCGGCCGGCGATCGCAAGGCCGCCCTGGCCGCGATCCCGGACGAGGTCGTGGACGAGCTGATCGTGCACGGGACGGTCGAGCAGTGCCGGGCCGGCCTGCGACGGTACGTCGAACACGGGGTGACCACCCCGGTCCTCTCGATCGTGAACGGCGGCCCCAACCCGATGGACCTCGCGTCCGCGCTCGCCGCGGACTAAGAGCGTGTCTTGTGTGGCGGCTCCGGGTACATATCTGATCATGGATGTGATGGAGAGCAGCCTCGCTCTGCGGCTGGTCCCGGACGATCTGTGGGAGCTGGTGGAACCGCTGCTGCCCCGGTTCGA
>NZ_UBIZ01000398.1:0-22033 GCF_900465275.1 Parafrankia sp. Ea1.12
ACGCGACGGCGGGGACTCGCCCGGGCTCTCCTGCGACTCTGACTCCACGAACACAAGGATCTCCGATCACCCCTCCGTAGCCAACCCGCACCCGCGAGGGTGTCTCACACGAGTCTGACAGGGAGGGCTGCGCCTATGACACCACACGGCCTGCCGGACCCCTCTGCACCCAGGGTCACCGCAAAGTCGTGTTCCTGCTGGTCACGAGGATGATTGCTTGGTCGGGACAGCGGGCTGCCTGTCCCTCTGTGGTCTGATCAACGAATACGAACGAGCCACAACGGCGCGGCTGATCTTACGGACATAGTGCCCGTCGGCGACGAGAAAACCCGCGAGGCACAGAGCAGACGCACGGACACAGCCGACCATCACGCCGCCGGCCCCGCGTCGTCGCATCACCCCAGGTAACAGGCCCAGGCCGACTTCTGCGACCCCACAGGTGCAGTGGGACAGCTGGTGCGGTCAAGCTGCCCGACGGCAGCGATAATTGACACTTGTCGCTTTGTGGACGGATGTCTATTATCGATTCGTGCACCCCGAGCCGCCGCAGGTACCCCGCCCCCTCGACCGGAGGGTGCAGCGCTCACGCGCGGCTCTGTTCTCGGCCGCGGTGCGCCTGGTGTCCGAGCGCGGCACGGCGGCCATCCCGGTCACCGACCTCGCCGCGGTGGCGGACGTGAGCCGGCAAGTGATCTACGTACAGTTCGGTGATCGTGAGTCGCTTCTGGTGGAGGCCGCGATCGACCTGGTCAGGCGGGAACTCTTTCCGCAGCTCGAGGGCGGCACCGAGGCCGGGCGGCGGCGGGCACTGGCAACGGCGCGGCACTTCGCCCACCACCGGTCGTTCTACCGCGCGATGCTGACCGGCTCGTGCGCGTTCGCCATGACCAGGGCACTGAACGGTGTGCTCGGCTCACTCCAACGGCCGGTCATGCGGATGTTGTTCGGCGAGCTGGACCAAGCCGCGGTGGAGGACCTGACGGCGTTTTTCTCGGGCGGGATGGCAGCGGTCATCAACGACTGGTTGATCGACGGCGAGGACCCGCTCGATCCCGAGGAGTTCACGGACCGCCTGCTCCGCCTCATGTCGGTCGTCACCGCTGGCCAGCACCTCCGAGCGGACGGAGGTCACGTTTGATGACCCGGGCAGCAGTGTCCTCCATAGAAACGATTGGGGTTGGAGAACGTGGCCAGAAAGCGCAAGTTCTCAACAGATAGGCATGTCTCGGCGTTCGTCTGTTTCCTAGCCGTCGCCGTATTCGGGTCGGCATGTTCCGACGGGTCGGGGCCGACGTCGAACACGGCGACGGAGACGACTCCGACAGCACCGCCGCGACCCGCGGGACCGGCTGCCGAATTACACGAGCTCAGCGGCGGCAATGGTGTTGGCCTGGGTTCCCCGACGAAGGTCGACCTGGCCGGCACCGGGTACGTCGAGACCGAGTACGCCGCGTCGGGGACGGCAACGTCGTACGACCCGCGGGGTGCGCTCGGTGCCGACGGGCGCTGGACATTCCAACCCGGCACTACCGCCCCGTACACCACCCGGGTGCTCGTACGGCGACCAGCCGCGGACAAGTTCAGCGGCACTGTCGTCGTGGAGTGGCTCAACGTCAGCTCCGGGACCGACTCCGACGTCGTGTGGTCGAGCACGCACGAGGAGCTGATGCGGCAGGGCGACGCGTGGGTCGGTGTCTCGGCGCAGCGCATCGGCGTCATGGGCGGCCCCGCGCTCACCCCGACCGGCGGCGGTAGCGCCACCGCGGGCGGATTGGTCAATACCGACTCCGCACGGTACGGCTCGCTCAACCAACCCGGCGACGGGTACTCCTTCGACATCTTCACCCAAGCCGCGCGCGGGGTACGTGCCGGCGGCGTGGCGATGGGTGACCTGAAGCCGCAGCACGTGCTCGCGGCGGGACAGTCCCAGTCGGCGTACGCGCTCGTCACCTACCTCAACGGGGTGCAACCCCTCACGCGCGAGTTCGACGGCTTCCTCGTCCACAGCCGGGGCAGCGGCGGCCTTCCGCTCGTCGCGCCCGGTGAGCCCGCCAGCCTCGGCTCCGAGACGGCGACCTCACCTGTGATCATCCGGGCCGACACCGACGTGCCGGTGCTCGAGGTGCAAGCCGAGGGGGACCTACGCGCCCCGCTGAACTCCGTCGTCTCGCGCCAACCCGACAGCGGCCAGTTCCGCCTCTGGGAGGTCGCCGGGGCCGCGCACGCTGACGCACACACAGTCGGGCCGTTCGCAGACGCACTCGGCTGCGGAGCGATCAATAATGCACCCATGCACGTCGTCGTTAAGGCGGCACTGCACGCCCTGGAGGAATGGGTAAGCGAGGGGACGCTGCCTGCCACGGCACCGCGGCTCGAGGTCACCCAGAACAGCCCGCCGCAGGTCGCCCGCGACGCCGACGGCATCGCCCGGGGCGGCGTGCGGACCCCACCCGTAGACGTACCGGTCGACGTCCTGTCGGGCACCCCCGGCCCGAACCCCTCCGTGATCTGCAGCCTGTTCGGTTCCACGACACCCTTGCCCGCCGAGCGTCTCACCGCGCTCTACTCGTCCAGTGACGCCTACCTACAGAAATACACCACCGCCGCGGACAGCACGATCAAAGCCGGATTCGTCCTGCCGGCAGACCGCGACGCGCTCCTCGCCTACGCGCAACCGACCCGCATCCAATAGATCCCTGGCATCGACGGGGCTGTTGCATTCGGGGAAGGCGTGGCGTGCCAGGCCCCGGTCGGACCCGGTGATCAGACAGCGAGGGCGAGTCGGTGAAGGCAGCCGATAGGCGGAGCCGGGGTTCGGTCTCGATAGCGAGTTCGTAATGTCCGCGGCGGATGTTCTGGACAGAGCGCGCCCGGTGCTGATCGTCTGGGCGGAGCGGAGGCGCATGATCAACCTTCGGGCCGCCAGCACGATCACCTCGGGTGGGAACCGGAAGCCGGTGAACTCCGAGACCGAGACCGGTGGACGGGCGGCACGTCGATGCACCATCCGATCATGTCGGATTCTCTACGTCGACAACGACCCCATCGTCCTGGCGCATGCCCGAGCGCTACTCACCAGCACCCCCGAGGGTCGGACCGCGTATCTCGACGCCGACTTCCGCGACCCGGAGACGATCCTGGAGTCCGACCAGCTGCGGGAAACACTCGATCTGAGCCAGCCGATCGCGGTCAGCCTGATCGCGATCGTGCACTTCATCGTCGACGACACCGTCGTCAAGGACCTCATCGATCGGATCATGCGTCCGCTGCCGGCGGGCAGCATCCTGGCGCTGTCCACCTGCACGGCCGACAGCGCGCCCGAGGAGGTTCGAGTCGGGGTGGCCGCGTACAACGCCAACGGCATTCCGCTGGTCGCGCGCGGCCAAGCGGGGGTCGAGCGTTTCTTCTACGGGCTGGAACTGCTCGACCCCGGAGTAGTGCTCGTCAACCACTGGCATCCCGACGAGCAAGCGGCTGCCGTGGACGATGCTCACGTACACATGTACGGCGGAATAGCCCGCAAACCGTAGCCTGCCGAGTCGAGGCTCCTATGGAGTCGCGGGTGCGCGGTCCTGCGCTTGATCATGTGGCAAGGGATCGCTCGAACCACGCCCTTTGAGACCGGCGTCGGATGTCCAAGATGCCAGCGCAGATTTCAGTTTTTCAGGAGCGGACCGCCGGCGGCGGCTTGCCGGTACGCGCCGGAGGCAGGGCCGGCCGGGCGGCTGATGCCGTCGTAGCATCGCTGGCAGCGCGACCGGCATCAGCAGCACCGGCAGCAGCCGTACTGGCCGCAGGGCTGCGGTCCTGTTGGGTCCCGACATCGGCCGTCCACGGGTCGCTGCGCCATGCCCCGTCGAGGTCGTCTGTCGAGGGGGGCGTGCTGGCTGCTATCGGGTCGAGGTCGTGGGCCCGTCCACGTAGCTGCTCTCTGACTGAGATGCGCCATAGCCGCATCCGGGCATGGACCTCAGGCCGGGTCAGCTGGACCGCCGTGACGACCAGACCGCCGCCGATCAGGCCGTCCAGCCAGTAGTGGTTGGCCGTTATCACAACAACGGCGATGGTGATCAGTGGATGCAGGATAATCAGCCATCGTGCCCGTGACCGCAGGATGGTCACCACGCCCCAGGCGACCAGGATCGACCATCCGACGTGCAGGCTGGGCATGGCGGCGTACTGGTTGGCTACGGTGTCGCCCGCGGTGTAGGCGGACGGGCCGAAGACCGTTCCGGTGTCCACGAAGGTCACGTCCGGCAGTGTCTGCGGGAGGAACCGGGGTGGTGCCAGCGGATAGAGGATGTGGATGACCAGGGCGACCCCGGTCGAGGCGAGGATGACCGTCCGCACCCGTGGCCACGCGTTGCGGTGTCGTACCAGGACCCAGGCGAGGAAGGCGGTCGACGCCGGGAAGTGGACGCCGGTGTAGACGCGGTTCGCCAGCTCCAGGAGTTGGGTCGAATGCAGTGCGAGCTGTTGGATCGCGGACTCGTTGGGGAGATACAGCAGTCGTTCGAGGTTCCAAACATCCCGGGCGTTCGCCAGGGCCTGCGATTCCCGGCCGACGGCCAGATGCCGGCCCATCCGATAGAGCATGTAGAGCAGGTCAAGGAGGAGCACTTGGCCGGCGATGGACAGGGCCGTCGAGGTCAGGCGGCCGATCCGTGATCTGTGCCACCACGAGTCCCGTGGGGGCGGCGCGACGTTGCGGGATGCGGACGTCGCCTTGCCGTGTGCATGAAATGACATGCTTACCATGAACGACCCCGGCGCATTTCACACTCTTCTGCCGACATGCCCCTTCAACCCCCTGCTCGTGCCGGCCGATCGGTACGTTAGGCAAGCACCCAGAAATTATGACGCCGCTCTCATCGCGCAGAACCAGCCGTGCTCTACACATTGCCCGTCATCCCCGTCGCGTTACGCCACCGACTGGAAGCGCGCGCGGCACGCGGAGGGTGAGGATGATATGATCCGCCAAATTTCTGGCACCGCGCCAAGGAAGACTGATGAACGACGGAGTCCCCGGTCGGTGTGCTGGACGCGCTGCAGGCGGCCAGCGACGCGGCGGCCGCGGTGACGAAGGCGAGTTGTCTGGCCATGCCTCTTCCTCTCGTACGCCTGCCTGCCTGCCTGCCTGCCGAGGGAGGATGTCGCTGACCGATCTGGCGGGGGTGGCTGCGACCAGGTCGCCTTCTGAACGATCTGGTGATGGGTAGGTATCTCGATGTCTCCGTAGGTACCGCGCCAGCCTGTCCGACCAGGCCAGTCCCGTCGTCGTCCACGTGCCGACAATCCCAGCTACGGAGAATGCAGTACACGCCGCCCGCCTTACTCCCAGAGAATGACACAGCGTTTTCGATCAGTAGGTATTCGCGCATGGCGGCGAGCGATCCTCCGGAGCCGATCATGTCGGCGGGAGCGTTCCGGGGTTAACGAGCCGAGGCGGATCGGGGTCACCGGACGATCCGGGCGGCGTAGTGTGCCGCCCCTACGCAGGAAGGCGGCGTCGACGCCGCAGGCGCGGACCCGCATCAGCACGTCACGGCGCCCGGGAACGGTGCCAACCCACCTTGTGACGGGTCTATGTGCGCCATGGCCCGGAGGAGACGGGTGTCGACGTATCAGGCTCGGGCAGCAGCCATGTCCCTGGACGGGAGGGCGTGAGGTCAGTTCCCGCTGTTGTCCGCCGGCGGGCACTGGCGCGTTCGTGCCTCCGCCTCGGGAAGGACGACGTCCTTGGCTGTCGCGGTCAGCGACAGGCCTGACGCGTCGGTTGACGCTTCGACGATGCTGAGGTCGAACGGCAGGCCTCCGACTGGGATCGGGACCGAGGGGAGCAGCTCCCCCACGCCACCGGGCACGGGGATGCTGAAGTTGAGTCCCCCGCGCAGGGAGACTTCGGAGGGGACCAGGGTGAGTTCGTTGTCCCGCACCTCGAAGGTGGTGACACCGCCGATCTCCTGGGCGCCGAGCATCGGCACGTCGGCCGTGCCGGAGACCTCGACCTGCTCTCCGCCGTCCACCGGGTTGATCTGGATCTTGCCGGGCTGGTCGGCCAGAAACGTGTTCACATCGTCGTAGTCGAGACGGACCGTTGCTTCAACATCGTCGACCGGAACCTCACCAACGCTGTTGGTAAGGATTTTCTTGACTGGAATGTGAAGTCCTTTGAGGTGCGCTTCGACCGACGAGATGCGGGGGCCGGGTGTTGAGATTCCCTCGACGCTCACTCCGATGTTCTTGAACGTGCCAAACATGATCTGGGTGAGAAACGGGAATCCGCCGATGCTGACATTGCTCACGGTCGGTGGGATGACATCGCAGGCGAGGCTTTCGGTCACGCTCGCCTCGATCTGTTTGGCCATCTGGTCCTCGGCGGCCGAGACCGCGAACCGGTCGCCCGCCACGAGCACCACGAGCTGGACCACCGCGCCGATCGCGAGGATCCGTCGGCGTCGTCGCCACCGGCGGCGCTTCGGGGAGACCGATCCGTCTCCGGGGCCGACGGCAGGCGGGTGACCGTCTGGACCCGCGGGGGTGGCACTGTCCCCCGCGTCCGGATGTGCCTGCCGGTAGTGGTCCTCGCCGGTCTGCGTACCGATGCGACTCCCGGTGGGTGGGTGGGTTCCGCTGTCGACCCAGGCCGCGTGAGCGGGTTGGGGATCGGCGGATGGGATGGACTGGATCCGCTCCCTCCACAGGGCCTCTGGCCCGGCTGGCATGCCCGGGGTCGGGACACTCCTGCCGATCCCGGCTCTGCCGATCATTTCCGTTGTCCTGCCGGGCGGCGGGGTGACCTCCGGCGCGTCTTGCGCGCTTCCTGCCGGGGAACGCACTGGTCGACCCGGGCGGAAGGCGTCGGCGGGTGGCGGCGGTCCAGTCGGCCGATGAGGGGCCTGCCGTGGCGGGGCCGCTTGCTGGGACGGGCCGTGCAGGTCCCAGGTTGGCCGGTCGCCGTCCGGGCCAGGTCTCCGGCCCGGTGCCTGAACGGAGCCGTCGTGAGCGGTGTCCGCGGGTTTGTGTTCGTCGCCGTCGGGTGTGTGGTTCACCGAACATCTCCACTCCGCGCCGCGTCGAGTTCCTGGGCGCGGCATCGCCGTTCGCTGGTGGTGTGTCGCGCCCAACCCGGAGCCGGGTAACGGGACGCCGTTTCTTGGTCACGTTGGGGACCTCGACCACTGTGCACCGGAGTGGCCCGCTTCCGCGTCGGCCGGAGGCAGTCATTTTCGGCTACTGCAGGCTCAGTAGAAGCATGACGGGCCGGGTCGCGGGTACTGCGTTCTTCGTAGCCGGAAGTGCCGGCGTACGGACGACGACGGGACCCACCGGTTTCGCGCAGTCTTCTCGTGTACCCGAGAAGATGTGGAGATCTCCCCCGTGGCGACTTTTCTTTATCGGCTGGGCCGTCTGTCGTTCCGGCGGCGCCGATACGTTCTTCTGCTATGGGTGGGAGTGCTGGTCGCCGTCGGTTTCGGCGCGGCCAGGGCGCCCGCCGCCCCGGACGACGCGTTCTCCATGCCAGGTACCGAATCCCAGCGGGCGTTCGACCTCCTGGACGAACGTTTCCCCGGCACCGGAGCGGACGGGGCGGTCGCCCGCATCGTCTTCGTCGCCCCACCAGGCCAGACCCTGACCACACCCGAGAACCGCGCCGCTGTTGAACAGGTCGTCGCGGAGGCCACCGCCAGCCCACAGGTCGCCAGCGCCGTGAACCCCTTCCAGAGCGGGGCCGTCAGCACGGACGCGGCGACCGCCTACGCCACGGTCTCCTACACGGCGATCAGTGACGATCTCACCGACGCCACCAAGGAAGCCCTGCGAACCGCGGTCACAGACGGCCAGGCAGCGGGCCTGACCATCGAGCTGGGCGGGGACGCGCTCACGACCCGACCGGGGGCGGGCGGGGTGACCGAGGCCGTCGGAATCGCGATCGCCGCACTCGTCCTGCTGATCACCTTCGGATCCCTGGCCGCGGCCGGACTGCCGCTGCTGACCGCGATCGTCGGCGTCGGCGTCGGAATCGCCTCGATCATGGCCCTGGCCAGCACCCTCGGCCTGTCCTCGACCACCAGCACCCTCGCGATGATGCTCGGACTCGCCGTCGGCATCGACTACGCCGTGTTCATCGTCTCCCGTTACCGAGAGGAACGCGCCCGCGGGCTGGAACCCCAGGACGCCGCGGCGATCGCGACCGGCACCGCCGGGTCGTCGGTGGTGTTCGCCGGACTCACCGTCGTGATCGCCCTGGCCGGCCTGTTCATCGTCGGGGTCCCGACCCTGACGAAGATGGGCCTGGCCGCCGCGGGCACCGTCGGTATCGCCGTCGGAGTCGCGTTGACCCTGGTCCCGGCACTGCTCGGCTTCTTCCAACGCGCCGTGCTCCCACGCGCCGCACGCAAGAGGACAAGGAAGAAGACCGAGCGCCGCGGGCCCAACGCGGGCACCCGCTGGGCGAACCTGATCCTGCGCCGCCCGCTGCCCGTCCTCATCCTCTCCGTACTCGCGCTGGGGGCGATCGCCCTGCCCGTCCTGGACCTGCGCCTGGGCACGGCCGGCGACGAGGCGAAGCCCACCTCCACCACCGAGCGGCGTGCCTACGACGACCTTGCCGCGGGCTTCGGGCCGGGTTTCAACGGCCCGCTGACCGTCGTCGTCGACGCGGCAGATTCCGCCGACGCGCAGGCGGCGGTCACCACGATCACCCAGAGGATCGGCGCAACGCCCGGTGTCGTCTCCGTCTCGGCCGCCCGGTTCAACACCGCGGGCGACACGGCGGTGTTCACCGCGGTGCCGGCCACCGGACCGAGCGAGGCAGCGACCAAGGACCTCGTCCACACCATCCGCGCGCAACGCGCCACGGTCACCGCCGCCACCGGCGCGACGTTCCAGGTCACCGGCACCACCGCCGTGAACATCGACATCGCCCAGAAGGTCCAGGACGCACTCGTCCCCTACCTCGCCATCGTGGTGGGCCTGGCGTTCCTGCTCCTGCTCGTGCTGTTCCGCTCGGTCCTCGTCCCGCTCAAGGCCGCCCTCGGGTTCCTGCTCTCCGTCCTGGCTGCCCTCGGAGCGGTCGTCGCGGTCTTCCAATGGGGCTGGCTCGCCGGGCTCATCGGCCTCCACCAGACCGGACCCATCATGAGCATGATGCCGATCTTCATGGTGGGTATCGTCTTCGGCCTCGCCATGGACTACGAGGTCTTCCTCGTCGCCCGCATCCGCGAGGCCCACGTCCACGGCGAGAAGGCCCGGGACGCGATCACCTCCGGGTTCGGGTACAGCGCCCGCGTGGTGGCGGCCGCCGCACTGATCATGATGGCGGTCTTCGCCGGCTTCATCGGCACCGCCGAACCGATCATCAAAATGATCGGGTTCGGCCTGGCCACCGCCGTCCTGCTCGACGCCTTCGTCGTCCGCATGACCATCGTCCCCGCCGTCCTCGCCCTTCTCGGGGAGAAGGCGTGGTGGATCCCACGCCACCTCGACCGGGTCCTGCCCCACATCGACGTCGAGGGCGAGACGCTGAGCCGGCCAGCCGCTCCCGCGCCAGCCGCCGGCCTCGAGGAGCCCCTCACCCTGGAATCCGCGTCCGCCCGGTGAGCACCGCCCGTCCGAGGACCGCCCGCGCACAACACCGCGGTCCTCGGACGGGGCCCCGTACCGTGAACGCCACGGCCACAGCACCCGACAGGAACCCGCTATGACGATCACCAGCCGGTGGCGGCACATCCAGGACCATCACCGGGGCACCGTGGTGATCGCGCTCCTGGCCTTCGTGGCCGCCGGCCCCGCCAGCAGACTCAACCCGCAGCTTGTCGCCCACGACAGCTCCCCGTACCCCGCGGTCCTGCTCGCCGCCGTCGCCTGCACGGCCCTGCTCTGGAACGAGCGCCATCCCCGCGCGACCGCCGTGGTGGCCATCGCCTGCACCGTGGTCCTGGCCGGCCTGGGCTACCTGCTCACCTCGCTGATGATCGCTCCCGCGATGGCCGCGCTCTACTTCCTGGCCGCGCACACCGACCGCAGAACCACCCTGAGCATCGTCCTCCCCGCCTGCGCTCTGGTGGTCACAACCGCACTGATCGCCGACCCCGACGGCTATCCCCTGGAGCTCAAGACCATCGGCCCGACCGCCTGGCTGCTGATGGCCGCGTCACTCGGCGGCGCGCGGCGGATCAAACAGGACTACCTCGACGCCGTCAAAGCCCGCGCCGAATACGCCGAACGCACCCGGGAGGCCGAGGCACGCCGCCGGGTCGCCGACGAACGCACCCGCATCGCCCGCGAACTCCACGATGTCGTCGCCCACCACATCACCCTCGCCCACGCCCAGGCCGGCACCGCCGCACACCTCGTCCGCACCAACCCCGACCAGGCGGAACCGATCCTCGCCAGTCTCACCGCCACCACCTCCTCCGCACTGCGCGACCTCAAGGCCACCGTCGGTCTCCTGCGGCAGAGCGACGACCCGGACGCCCCCCTGGAACCAGCCCCCTCACTCGCCCAGCTCCCCGAACTCGCCCACACGTTCACCGCCACCGGACTCACGGTCACCATCAACACCCGCGGCGAACCGTCCCCGCTCTCCCCCGGCATCGACCTCACGGCATACCGGATCGCGCAGGAAGCGCTCACCAACGTGGCGAAACACGCCACCACCAACAGCGCATGCGTTGACATCACCTACGCTCCCAACAGCGTCACCCTAATGATCATTAATGGTGGTGGGGGGAAAAGCTCGGCCAATGGGGACCACAGGCCCGACACGGTGAGGTCGATCCCATCCTCGAACAGTGGATTCGGCCTGATCAGCATGCGGGAACGCGCACTGTCCGTCGGCGGACATCTCGAGGCCGGACACCATCCCGAAGTCGGCTTCCACGTCACCGCCATCCTGCCACTACAACCCAGAAACCCCACGAAAACGGAAAACGATGACTATCCGAGTGCTCCTCGCCGACGACCAGACCCTCCTACGAGCGACCTTCCGGATTCTGATCGACTCGTGCGAGGACATGGAAGTCGTCGCTGAGGCCGCGGACGGCCACGAAGCCATCGCAGCGGCCCGTGAACACCACCCGGACGTCGTGCTCATGGACATCCGCATGCCCGGAACCGACGGAGTCGCCGCCACCGCCACCATCTGCGGCGACGAAACACTCGCCGCCACGCACGTCCTCATCCTCACCACCTTCGAAATCGACGAATACGTCACCCAGGCACTTCACGTCGGAGCAAGCGGCTTCCTTGGTAAAGACGTCGGAGCGGACGAGCTCCTCACCGCCATCCGCACCATCGCCGGCGGCGACGCTCTCCTGTCCCCGGCAGCCACCCGCGCCCTCATCGCCCGGTTCCTCGCCGCCCCCGAACCCACAGCCACCGCCCGGGCAAACCCCGCAGTCCTCACGACGCTCACCGCCCGCGAACGAGAAGTCATGGTGCTGGTAGCCGAGGGCTACTCGAACCATGAAATCGCCCGTCGCCTTGTCATCAGCCCACTGACCGCCCGCACGCACGTCCACCGGGCCATGGCGAAGCTCAACGCCCGCGACCGGGCGCAGCTCGTCGTCATCGCCTACCAGTCCGGCCTGCTACAAACCACCCCATCGGACTGACCGCCCCAGAACCTCACAGCCCGGTCGCGGTTCTCTGTACCACCGCACGCTCGATCGACGGGCCGCGCCCAGAGGCCCGCCTCGCGTCAGCCTTTCCCCGGCCACCCTCCTCCCAGCCTTCATGCCTATCTTCTCAATCATCGGTGCGGGTCGTCGCGGCGGCACTGCGTACCGTTCTCGGGCCGAGATTCTGGCATGTTCCCGGAAACCGATCTGCGTGGGCAGGGGTACCAGGACCTCTGACATGCCGGCACGCGCTCGCCCGCGACACGGCGAATCCGGTGCCCGGCTGAGGTGGTGTGGCCCGCTACACCACCAGCCGGGGAAGATTCCCCCTCGAACCCGCAAACAGATCGAGGCAGCATGGATGCCAGAACCTCACAGCCACTGAAAACTCGGAGTCGCCTGGCTGGCCGAGGCCTATTCCGCCTGGACACGAACGCGCTGGTTAACAGCCATCACACTCCTCCCCATCAGGAGTACTGGGTAGGAGGCCGGCGTACCGCGTTCGCAGTAGGCAGTTGTCGACAAACGCACGACGACCGACGATCCCTGTTCAGACAAACTGAAGAGGTGCCCGAGAACAGCCGCGAAGAAGATGCTGTAACTGCTCCTCGCCGACCGAACGACCCGAGAAATGCACGACCACCTGGCGGGCTGCAGTAGGCCGCCAGACGACAGAGGCCGTCATCCGGAAGTAGGGCGCGACTGATCAGCCCTGCCCCTTGTACGCGCCGGGCCCTGTGCAATGCGGGTGCACGGCGTGGGCCCGTGGGCCCGGCGGTAGCCCCCGCCGGGCCCACGGCGCCTGGACACCACCACGCCCAGGCCGCGGTACACGGCCCCGACCTGCAAACCTTGCCCCGAGCGTCGCCATTTCCGGCTCAGGCCTAAACGATCCCTGCAGAAACGCGAGAAAACACAACACTCGATCCGGCATTCAGGTTCGACTCATCGTGACCCACGCCGGCTCGCCGTTCCCGCGCAGCTACGATCATCTGCCTGACGCCCTCGACACCGGAGCATCATTCACAACCGGCGGTTACCTTCCATGCCCGCAGGTCAGACATCAGAAGTGCCACCCGAGACGGAAGTGGGAGGCAATGATAAGAACTCAGCTACGCGCCGGGTTGGTCTGCACACTCGCGTGCGGCACTCTGATCACCGCGGTCGCCCTCAACCGCCACGACGGCGGTTCAGCTCCAGCAGCGGCAGCCGCAGCGCTTCCCGAGACGACAACGACGCCGGTTCCGACTCGGACAGCAACTGCAACTGCAGCGCCAGCGCCAGCTCAGGGGGCATACGTCGCCCTGGGCGACTCCTATACCGCCGGTCCCGGAATCCCCTCCCAGATCGGAGAACCCGGCGGCTGCGATCGTTCGGACCGCAACTACCCGACGCTGATCGCCGAGAATCTGGATCTTGAGGAATCCGATTTCACGGATATGAGCTGTTCCGGGGCCACGATCGCGGACCTGTCCTCGCCCCAGTCCACTGGGGACGGAGTCAACCCCGCCCAGTTCTCGGCCCTTTCCGCCACAACGCGGCTGGTCACGATCGGCATCGGCGGCAACGACATCGGTTTCACCTCGGTGGTCAATCAGTGCGTCCGGGCCGGCGTGCTCTACAACGCGCTCGCCGGCGGCACCTCGAACTACGCACCCTGCAAGAGGAAGTACGTCTCCGCCGGAACCGACGAGGTACACGAGAAGATCCAGGCCGCAGGGCAACAGCTGTCCGTCGCGCTGGGCGAGATCACCCGTCGCGCGCCGCAGGCCGACGTGTACATCGTGGGATACCCGGCAATCCTTCCCACCGACGGCGTCGGTTGCGCACGCACCATGGGACTCACAACCGGCGACATCACCTACCTGCGCCAGAAGGAGCAGGAGCTCAACACCATGCTGCAACAGCAGGCAGAAGCCGCCGGCGCCGGGTACATCGACACCTACACCCCTTCCCTCGACCGCGACGCCTGCGCGCCGAGAGACATCCGCTGGGTCGAGCCACTGATTCCCCTCAACCCCGCCGCCTCCGTCCACCCCAACGAACGCGGCGAACGCGGCATGGCCGACGCGATCCTCCAAAGCATGTCGCATCAGACGCCACCGACCCGATCGCACACGCACACGCACACGCACACGCACACGCACACGCCCATCCCGCACGGTCTGGCTGACCGACCCCGTCGATCCGTCTCCGCTATCAGGTCCCCCATCGACCTCACCTGCCGCCGGACAAGGACTGGTGTCAGTTAGCGGGAAATGTGCCGGGCAACGCGTACCGCCTCCTCTGCAGAGATGAATGCTTCGGAACCACCCTTGAACCTTCCCGGTTCAGGTGGAAATATGACATAGAAGAGAGGGCTGACGACATGGATTTCTATCAGAAAAGAAACGAAGGCGCTGCGGATATCCAGGCACCCACAGACTCTGGACGCCTCCGGCGTTCCCGGTCGAGCGGACGAATAGCATTCATCGCCATCGCCATCGCCGTGGTTTCACTAGCCGCTTGTGACACGACAAGCACGCCGGATGAGAACTCGGCTACGAATCCCTCGACCGGAATAACGTATGTATCGGCGAGCCCGGGAACTGATGCCGGCAACTCGGAAGGCACCGAAACATATATCAGAAGATTCCGCGAGGAATTTCCTCGGCTGGCGCAGGGAAAAACCGACGCGCAGATTATCGGCGATGCTGAGGCCAGCTGCTCCGATATGGCTGCCAGCAGAAAAATAACCACCCCCTCGATGGGGGAGCGCTACGGTCTCGGCGGATCAACAGCCGACCAGTTCACACTCCACAACATTGCACTGTTGGCCATGTCAACCGTGTGTGGAATCCGCTGACACGCATCACATCGCCGCCACCGACGAGGGCGGACCCCGAGTCACCTCTGCGATACGCGAATCCTCCCGCCGTCGGGCGGCCTAGCCGGAGAACTGTAGAGGGCCTGGATGCGTACGGCAGCAATGCGCACCGAGGACAGGAGAACGTTCCGTGACATCACTGAAACCCGGTGCCCCGACCGGCTCTGAGGGCCGTCACGAACTCGAGGAGGACGTGCTCGCTGCGCTCGCCCGGGTACGTGGTCGGTGAGGAGCACGCGGACAGTATGGAGGTCACAAGGGACACGACGTTCCAGACGGATCCTGACCTGGAAAGGATCGAGTTCGTAGCCCCGGCCGACCGCACGCGCCTCCGTTACGGATCATCGGTCGATCTCGTCGCCTTTCTGGCCACGATGCACCTGGCCGAAGCGATCAGATCGTCCGTCGGTGACGTCGTCTACCTGATCGCCGATAGCCTGTCCGGTGCCAGCCATGGCTGACGTCATTGCCAACGGGATCCGCCTGAACGTCCAGCACCTCACGCCGACACGCGGGGCGGATCCCGACGCGCCGATCGTCGTCACGCTGCACGGCATGGTGATCGACAATCTGTCCAGCTTTTACTTCAGCCTCGGCACCTTTCTGGCGAACGCGGGCTGCGACGTCGTGTGCTACGACCTGCGCGGGCACGGGCGCAGCGATCAGACACCCGACGGGTACGACATGGCCAGCTCCCTCGCCGACCTGTCCGGGTTGCTGGTCGCACTCGGCATCGACCGGCCGGTACACATGGTCGGCAACAGCTACGGAGCGACACTGGCGTTGGCCTACAGCCTCGCCCACCCAGAGCAGGTGGCGAGTCTGACCCTGATCGAGCCCCCCTTCCTCATCGAAGGTCTCGGCGCGCAGATGGAACACTCGCTCAGCCGGGTGCTTACGGCGACCTCGCACGAGAAGGTCGAGCAGTGGCTGGCGAACGACGCCAGGCGCGCGGTCGCGCGGACTATGTGCACCGCTCGATGGCTGCTGCGCGAGACCACGCTGAGGCGGGACATGCTCGCCACTCCGTCGTTCGACCCCGCTCGGCTGGCCGCGTTCACCGCGCCGGTGCTCGCCGTGTACGGCGCCAACTCGGACCTCATCGACCACGCCGCGAGCCTGTCATCGCTGATGCCCGACTGCACTCTGGTCGTCCTGCGTAACCATACCCACGCGGTGCTCCGCGAGGCCACCGGCTACCTACGCACACTGACGCACTGGTGGTTGTTCCACCGCGGAACAGCACCCATGCCGACCTACATCCCGCCGCCCGGCCCTGGCTTCGTCATGCCCGCCTGGGTGCGCGAGAAAGTACCGCCGCCGGACCTCAGGCGTCCAGCCCGTAACCCCGACGGTCGACTCCTGCAACGATCGCCGATGCTCTGCGAAACGTGCTCGACGATCCGACCTACCGGGCGGCCGCCGGGCGACTGCGACAGCGGACGCGCCGTCGCGCGGGCGGCGAGCGAGGGAACGCCGGAGCCCCTGCAGACGGCTGGAAGCGATAGATATTCACGCCGGCCCGGCCCCTATGCACGGGTACCGAGCAACCGCGGCGGTTCAGTGACAGCCAGGACTCACCCACCCGCCACACATCACCGGGTGCCGACACCCAATGCATAAATCCCGAATCCGGGCCCGTCCCGCGCCCCTGCCACGTGTCTGCGCCGTCCCGATCTCTCCCCAGCATCTTGATCATGATGGCGGTACCGAGATCCAGAAAACGATCGCCGCCCTGCCGCGCCGACCACCCCGAGGACACTCCCAGATGTCGCCTCGGTATCAGCCTGGGAAGGTGCCGGCGCGGCCGAGCAGCGCCGGCACGTCGATCCCGAGCTGCTCGCCGATCCAGCGGCCGGTGGCCGCGAGCTCGCCGAGATCCACGCCGGTCGCGACGCCCATCCGGTCGAGCAGATAGACGAGGTCCTCGGTGGCGATGTTGCCGGTGGCCGCCGGGGCGAACGGGCAGCCCCCGATGCCCCCGGCGCTGGCGTCGAGGGTCTCCACACCGGCGCTGACCGCGGCGACGGCGTTGGCGTAGCCGGTGTTGCGGGTGTTGTGGAAATGGCACCGCAGGGCGACGCCGGGGGCGACGTCACGGACGGCCGCCACCAGCTCGGTGACCTGCGTGGGCACCCCGACACCGATGGTGTCGGCCAGGGCGATCTCCGCGGGGCCCGACTCGACGACCCGGCGGGCCAGGTCCCGGACCCGGTCCGGGCTCACCTCGCCTTCGAACGGGCATCCGAACGCGGCCGAGAGCGTGACGGAGGGCCGGATACCGGCTTCGTGTGCCAGGCCCGCGATCTCCGACCAGGCACGCAGGCTCGCCTCGACCGTCATCCCCTGGTTGCGTTCGCTGAACGTCTCGGTGGCGAGGACGACCATGTTGACCTCGTCGACCCCCGCGCGGGCGGCGCGTTCGAATCCCCGCCGGTTCAGGACCAGGCCGATGTACGAGACCCCGCTGTCGCGGGGGACCTGTGCCATCACCTGTTCGGCGTCGGCCATCTGCGGGACGCGTTTCGGGTGCACGAACGCCGTCGCCTCGACCCGGCGCACGCCGCCGGCGACGGCGCGCTGGATCAGCGTCACCTTGGTCTCGGTCGGGAGCAGCGTCTTCTCGTTCTGCAGGCCGTCCCGCGGGCCTACCTCGCAGATCGTGATGGCCACGCGGTACTCCGTTCACGTGTTCGACTGGTGGTGGTCAGATGACGCCGTCGGCGACGAGCTGTTCGCGGTGGGCGGGGCTGATACCGAGCAGGTCGCCGTAGATCGACTCGTTGTGCTCGCCGAGCTCCGGGCCCAGCGAGCGGATCCCGCCCGGCGTGGCGGACAGCCGCGGCGCGACATTCTGCATGGGGAACTCACCGAGGCGGTCGTGCAACAGGCGGACGACGGCCTTGCGGGCCTTGAAGTGCGCGTCGGTGACCATGTCGGCCGCCGTGTAGATCCGGCCGGCCGGGACGCCCGCCTCGTGCAGGCGGTCGAGGAGCTGGGCCGAGGGCTGGGTCGCGGTCCACTCGCCGATGATCTTGTCGAGCTCCTCCAGGTGCTCACCGCGTGCCTGGTGCGTCTGGAAGTGCGGGTTCGTCGCCAGGTCGGGGTTGCCCATGACATCGCAGAGGCGGATGAAGATGGTGTCCCGGTTCGCCGCTATCAGGATCTCCGCGCCGTCCGCGGCGGTGTAGACGTTGCTCGGCGCGACGCCGGGCAGGATGGATCCGGTGCGCTCCCGCCGGAAGTCGGCCAGCTCCCATTCCGGGACCAGAGCTTCCATCAGTGCCAGCACGGCCTCGTAGATGGCGGAGTCGACGATCTGACCGCGGCCGCTGCGCTCCCGGCTGAGCAGCGCCATGACCGTTCCGAGCGCGGCGAACGTGCCGGCCAGCGAGTCGCCGAGCGAGATGCCGGTGCGGCTCGGCGGGCGGTCCGGATTCCCGGTCGTGTAGCGGATACCGCCCATCGCCTCCCCGATGGAGCCGAAGCCCGCCCGCTGCGAGTAGGGGCCGTCCTGCCCATATCCCGTGACCCGGACGAGGACGAGCCCCGGATTGATACTCGAAAGAGTGTCGTACCCGAGGTTCCACCGTTCCAGGGTGCCGGGGCGGAAGTTCTCCACGAGCACGTCCGCGTGCGCCGCGAGCTGTTTCACCAGCTCCTGACCGCGGGCGTCCCGCAGGTCGCAGGTGATGGACTTCTTGTTGCGGGCGATGATCGGCCAGGTGAGCGACAGCCCGCCCGGCGCCTGGCTACCCCAGTTACGCATCGGGTCGCCCCCGGCGGGGTCCTCTATCTTGATGATTTCCGCGCCGAAGTCGCCCAGCAGCTGCCCGCAGAACGGTCCGGCGATCAACGATCCGAGCTCGAGAACACGGCATCCCGCCAACGGCCCGTGCACTTCTCCGTTGTCCACTGGTCTCCTCAGATTGTTCGGGCCGCGGTGTCGGCTTCCCAGATCGCGTTGAAGATGCGCCGCGGAGCCTGCGCGTCGCCGACGAGGTGGATGTCAAGGCCGGCGCCGTCGAGCTCACGGGCGAGCAGGTCGTTGGCGGTGTTGCCGAGGATGAGCACGACACCGTCGACATCGGGCAGTTGGGAGGTCTCCCCGGTGAAGACGTCGGTGAGGGTGACGGTGTCCCCGTCGATGGCGTTCACTTCGACGTTCGGGGTGAAGGTGACGCCGGAGCGCCGCAGCTGCCCGAAAGCGAACGGAAGGTCGTGGCCGTCGGCGAAGGCGTGTCCGAGCTGGGGGTACTGGGAGACCACGTGCACCGCGTGGCGGCGCTGGCGCAGGTACTCGGCGGTGATGAACGCCTGGCGGTCTCCGGTGTCGTCGACGATCAGGATCCGGTTCGGCAGTTCGACGCTGCCGGTGAGGATCTCCACCGGGGTGTAGACGTTCCACTGGTCCGAACCCGGCAGCGCCGCGGCGTCCCGGGCCCACCGTTCGGGACGGCGGGCCGTCCAGCCGTGGCGCAGCGGCGTGGACCCGGTGGCGACCACGACCGCCTCGTACCGGCCGACCAGGTCGTTGACCGTGACCCGGTGCTTGAGCTGGATGGCGACGTCGGTCCGGGCCAGCTGGGTGGTCAGCCAGTCGGTCACGCCGGTCCACTCCCGGTAGGACGGCGCCCGCGCGATCAGGTTGACCTGCCCGCCGAGAGTGTCGTCCTGCTCGAAGAGGGTGACCTGGTGGCCGAGCTCGGCGGCGGTCAGCGCGGCGCGCAGCCCGGCCGGGCCGCCGCCGACGACCGCGACCCGCCGTCGCCGGCGCTGCCGTGTCTCGTCCTGGCGGAACTGCCGCTCCCGGCCGACCTGCGGATTGTGAATACAGGCCAGCGGCCCGCGGGCGAAGGAGGCGACGCACCAGTTCGCACCGACGCAGGGACGGATGTCGTCCGGGCGCCCCTGCTCGGCCTTGACGGGCCACAGCGGGTCGGCGATGAGCTGACGGGCCATACCGACGAACTGCGCCTTGCCGCTCGCGAGGATGTCCTCGGCCATCTCCGGGGTGGTGATCCGGCCGACGGCCACGACCGGCAGCGAGACCGCGCGGGTGATGTTGGCGGTGTCGGCGACCTCGTAGCCGGCCGACCGGGCCGCCGAGGTGCCGTAGATCTGCATCCGGTCCAGGTAGGTGCCCTGCGTGGTGGAGATGTAGTCCAGGGCGCCCCAGCTCTCGATCTCCGTCGCGATGCGCACCCAGTCGGCGTTGTCGAGGCCGTTCTGCCCGGGGCCGTCGCTGCTGTTGAGCCGGATCCCGAGCACCCGGTCGGCCGGGACGACCTGGCGTATCTCCTCGACGATGCGACGGACGATGCGGATCCGCCCGTCGAACGAGCCGCCGTACTCGTCGGTGCGGTGGTTGGTGGCCGGGGACAGGAACTGGCCGAGCAGGTAGCCGTGCGCCAGCCCGTGGACCTCGACGCCGTCGACACCGCCCTCCATCGCGTGCCGCGCCGCCAGGACGTAGTGCGCGACCAGCTCGTCGATCTCCCGCCGGGTCACCTCGTGCGGGATCTCCCGGTACACCGTGTCGGGCACCGGGCTCGGCGCCCAGGTGGGTAGACGGCTGATGATGCCGTCGGTCTGCCGGCCGCGGTGCCACAGCTGGGCCATCAGCAGCGTGCCGTGAGGCTGGACGGCGGCCGCGACCTTGCGGTAGCTGTCCACCACCGCGGCCTCGTAGGCCAGGATCACGCCGCGCCGTGGCCGGGTGGTCGGGTGGACCGCCATCGCCTCCATGGTGATCACGGCCACGCCGCCGCGGGCCCGCTCGGCGTAGTAGTCCGCGCTGGCGTCGGCGAAGGTGCCGTCGGTGGAGAACTCGGTGGCGTGCGCGGCGAGCCAGATGCGGTTGCGGGCCGTGCGCGGCCCCAGCGCGATCGGGGAGAACGTCACCGGGTACGCGCTCGAGGAAGATGCCGTCGGGTGGTCGTGGGGCATTCGTGCCTCCTGGCCCTCAGCAGCGGTGGCTTTCAACAGCGGGGGTCAGTGGTGGGCCAGGAGCTGCCCGAAGCCCTCCGCCTGGTCGTCGATGCCGTTGCTGCGCAGCGCATACCAGTAGGTCGCCGTGTTGACCGAGATCACCGGGAGATCCAGCCACTGTTCGGCCTCCGCGGCGATCCGGCCCATGCACATGTTCGCGCCGAACTGGACGATCGCCCGTGGCCGGTCGGCGGCGAGCCGCTTCAGTTCACGCCGCAGGGTCTCCCCCGAGGTGTGCGCGATCTGCACCGCCGTCGGAGAACGCAGGTGGACCGCGGTGTGCAGCTCGTAGCCACGGCTTTCCACGAAGGAACGCAGATGCGGCTCGGAGGACGGCTGATAGGGGGTGATCAGACTGATGGGCCCCTCGTCGACGCCGACCGCCCGCAGCGCGCTCGGGATCGCGTCTCCCGCGTGGATGAGCTGAAGATCCTCACCGAACTTGGCCCGCAGCCGATCCCGGATCGCCTCACCGGCCTTCGGGTCGTCGTAGACCGCTTCGATGGAGACTCCGAGCACCACGCACGCCGGGTCACAGGTCAGAACGGAGCCCACGGCGTCATCGACATTGCGGTCGATGTCCCGCACGAGCCCGTCGAAGTCCTCATCGTTGTTGACGACCCAGTCGGGGATATGGATACGCGCGATATGGTTGGTCACTCCGCGCGGCCGCATGTCGTCATACTCGGGCTGCACGACGGTGTTCACCGAGGGCGTGACCACGCCCAGTTTCAGTCTCCAGCCTAACGCGTCCGTCATCACAAGCTCCGTTCTGTCGGGTCCCGGCGAGTGGCGCGCGGCCACCGGCGCGGCCCGCCCTTAGTCCGGCGGGTGTGCTTCACGGGTTCTGCCCACTCGTCCCTGGCGCATCGCGACGCGCGCCCGAGCCGCCCGGAGACGCCGGGAGGCACCGAGGCGCACCCGAGGACGCCGGGCCGACGGCGCCGGACCGACGGCGCCGGACGTCCTTATTGCATACACTTTGACCGGAAGCACTGCAAGAGCCTTGCAACGAAACGGTCATCCGACCTATATTGCATACACTCTTCCTCCTGAGGCGGTGTTCGGATGGCCAACGCGGGCCCTCGACGGACAGGACCGCGGCGCCCTGGAGCGCGGCATCCCGGCCGCCGCCGCGCAGCCGGGGCCAACGAGACAGGCCGGGCCAACGAGGCTGGCGAGCCGAAGCCGGGCTGTCGACGGATGACGCAACGCCGCGCTCCGCACCGCGGGGCGGAGCTGACCGGCGAGGCGACCACCGGGGCCAGGCCTGACCAGCCGAGGTCGCCACGCACCAGAGGTCGCCACGTACCAAATGATCGACGAGCGCGGTGGGCGTCCAGGCCGCCCCGCCCGCATCGCGAACCAGGCAGGTTGACGGCATCCGTGGCGGATTCGCGATTATTGCCGAAAGGACGAATATGCCGGTAAAAGTCTACGAGCGCATCCTCCAGTTGTTCGAAGCCGAGGGAATCAAGACGATCTTCGGTATTCCCGACCCGAACTTCGTGCACATGTTCCACCTCGCCGAGGAACGCGGCTGGACCGTGGT
>NZ_UBIZ01000722.1:0-772 GCF_900465275.1 Parafrankia sp. Ea1.12
GTGCCGCTGCGCTGGACGTCATCGCCAGTTGACATGCCACCATTGTCCACCCCGGCCGCGGGTCGGCGAGCGAGCCAGGCCCACCGTCGCGGGGTGCGGGGGCGCCCACCACCGCGGTGCGCCCTCCGCCCCAGGCTCCCGCGGGTCAGGCACCCGCCGGCTCGGACTCCGCCGCCTGCGTCCCGTCCGGCCGCAGCTGGCCCACCACCGACGCCGCGGCCGCCTCGCCGGAACGAATGCACGCCGGGATGCCCACACCGTCGTAGCCGGCGCCGGCGAGCGCGATGCCCGCCGGCAGCGCGCGCCGGACGGCCGCGATCCGGCCCAGGTGCCCCGGCAGGTACTGCGGGAGCGCCCCGCCCCAGCGGCTGACCCGGTTGGCGATCGGACGGGCACTGATCCCGGTGACCTGGGCGACCTCGGCGGCGGCGACGCCGGCGAGCTCGACATCGCCGCGCCGCAGGTCGTCGTCGGCGCCGGCGCGGCCCACGCTGGCCCGCACGACCGTCAGGTCGCCGCCGCGGGCGATGTGCGGCCATTTCACCGACAGGTAGGTCACCGCCTTGATCGACAGGCCGGCCCGCGCGGGGATGAGCAGGCCGCTGCCGGGCGGCGGTACAGCTCCCCGGTAGAGCAGTGTGACCAGGCCCACCGACGCGTACGGCACCCCCGCGAGGGGCGCGGCCGCGTGCGGGGCGATCGGGGAGAGGAGATCACGCGCGGCGCCGGCGGGAACCGCGAGGATCACCGCGTCGGCGACCAGGGGCGGGGA
>NZ_UBIZ01000169.1:0-8386 GCF_900465275.1 Parafrankia sp. Ea1.12
CGCCAGCTGGGGCGGGGGTTGGGGGCGGCGGGGCGGCCGCGCGGAGGCGCCCGGGGAGCTCTGGGTGCTCTGGGTGCTCGGTCGTGTCCTCCGGCACCTGCCGGCGCGGGGGCTCGGCCGGGTAGTCCTCGGGCCGGTCGTCCGGGGGAGTGCGGGCCGGGGGGATGAAGATCTCGTCGAATGCCGGCGCTGCCAGCGGTGGGAGTCCGTCCGACTGCGGCATGCCCTGATCCCTCCTGTGCGTCACGATGGGCGTTCGTGACCTTGCACTGTCAAGCTAGTGACAGCAAACCGACCGCGGCGAGGCATCGATGCAAGGGCACCGGACGGACCACGGTGATCGTGCTCGTCGTCCTGGTGCGGGGCCGCGATCAACCGGGGCCGGGTGGCCGGCGGGCTGGTGCTCATCACGTGCGAACGCCGATGCTCGTGCGGATGGCCGTCCAACGATTGCGTCGTGCGGATGACATCGCCGGACGGCGGGTGCGGTTGTCGGGTGCACATGCCGATGCTACGGCGCTTGCGTGTCAGAAAGTGACGACCTTGCGTCACAGACATGTGGCTTGGTCAGTTTGTGTGAGGAATGTCCGAAACATGGGAGTTTGTGGGGCGAGTTGAGCTGGCCCGCCGTGGAAGCTTCCGGCGAAGGATCTACTCTGAGGATCGGTCCCCGCGCGATGTTCTTTCCCTTGTGGGGTATCTATAACGTTTTATCTTCGTCCGTGATCGGCCTGTCGGTCGGTCGCTGGGTCGGGTCGGTCGAGCCCACTGGGCGCCCCGGCCGCTCGCGCGTGTCCAGGAGTGACGAAGCTCCCGTTTTCTGAGTGTGGGTGGGACGCATGGCGATCGGTCGTCTCCGGACGGACCCGCGCGCCGCGCCGGCGGCCGCCGGCGCGGCGACTTCGCGTGGTCCGGTGGCCTCGCGCGGGCGGGCGGGCTCGGTGGCACCGGCCGAGCGGCCTGCCAGGCCGTTCGTGCCGTCCAGGACCCCCGCGATGCCACTCGGAGTCGCCGTGTCGCCGCTCATCGTGGCGCCGGGGCGTGCCGGCGGGCCGATGATGCCGTCCGCGTCGGCGGTGGTCCCGTTCGGGGGAGCCGGCTCGGTAGCCTCATCCTCGTGGTCGAAGTGTCCGCGAGGTGGCCCCGAGGTGTGCCGGCGTGCCCGTCCGGTGTCTCCGGCCACCCGGAAACGAGAACCCGTCGCGTGGCGGGCGCGCCGGGGTGGCTGCGCGTCCGGGGGCCCCGTGACCGCTGATCCGGCGAGTGTCGCGGGTGGCGATGCGCTGGTCGCGCCGAAGCGCGTGCTGCCCCCGGAGGACGTCGAGCTGGCCCGCGAGCTTGAGGAGGTCGCACACCGCGCCTGGCCGCCGCTGCGCGAGCGGACCCACGGCGGGTGGGTGCTGCGGGAGTCTGCGGGCTCCTCCCGCCGGGGTAACTCGGTGTGGGCCCGCGGCGACGTCCCCGACCTGGCCGCGGCGCTGCGCGCGGTCCACTCCTTCTACACGGCGGCCGGCCTGCCGCCGACGTTCCAGATCACCCCGGTGGTCCGGCCCGCCGGCCTGCTCGACGCGCTGGACGCCGCGGGTTATGACGACGGCGGCCCGACCGACGTCTGCGTCGCTCCCCTGGCCGCCCTGCGCGCGCCCCGACCGGACGCCGCGGAGCACCGCCCCGGGCCGGCGGGCGGGCCGGGCGCCGACCGCCGCGTCGAGTCCGCCGCCGCCGACCTGCCCGACGAGCGCTGGCTCGCGGTGGCGGGGGACGTCCTGGCCACGTTCGCCGGCCAGCGCGTCGGCACGCTCGCGGTGGTTCGCGCGATGGAGCTGCCCCAGCGCTACGTGACGGTCTTCGTCGACGGCCGTCCGGTCGGCGTCGGGCGCGGGGTCCTGGACGGCAGCTGGCTCGGGATCTACAGCATGGCCACCCTCCCGGCCGCCCGTGGCGTGGGCGTCGCCGGCCGCACGCTCGCCGAGCTCGCGCACTGGGCCGGGGCGCGGGGGGCCGAGCGCGCCTACCTCCAGGTCGAGCGGCACAGCGTGGTGGCGCGCGGGCTCTACGCCCGACGCGGGTTCCGTCCCGTCTACGGGTACAGCTACCGGCGACTGCCGGCACCGTCCGGGTTCCAGCGCAGCGCCGTGGCGCCCCGCGCGGCGACGGAGAACGTGGCATCGGAAAACGTGGCATCGGCGTGGCCTGCGGCCGGCCGAGCCGGCGGCGGGACGGCCAGCCGATGACCGGACCCCATGACAACCTGTTCGCCCCGGACGCCCCGACCCGGGTGATGGGCGTCGTCAACGTCACACCGGACTCGTTCTCCGACGGCGGCGCCTACCCGGATCCGCACGACGCCGTCCGGGCCGCGCAGCTCATGATCGAGCAGGGTGCGGACGTCATCGACGTCGGCGGCGAGTCGACCCGTCCCGGAGCGCCGCGCGTGGTGGCCAGCGAGGAGCTGCGCCGGGTGCTCCCGGTGGTGGCCCAGCTCGCCTCGGCCGGCGTCCCGGTGAGCGTGGACACGAGCCGCGCCTCGGTCGCCTCCGCGGCCGTGGACGCCGGCGCCCTGCTGGTCAACGACGTCTCCTGCGGCCGGAACGCGGAGCTGCTGCACATCGTCGCCGACCGCGGCGTCCACTACGTGCTGATGCACTCCCGCGGGTCCAGCACGGACATGGCCGCCCACGCGGTCTACAACGATGTGGTGACCGACGTGGTGGGCGAGCTCGCCGCCCGGCTGGACGTCGTCCTGGCGGCCGGCGTGGCGGAGGACAAGGTGATCATCGACCCGGGCATCGGGTTCGCGAAGACGCCGGCGCACAACTGGGCGCTGCTGGCGAACCTCGGCGCCGTCGCCTCCCTCGGCCGGCCGCTGCTCGTCGGCACCTCGCGCAAGTCGTTCCTCGGCGCGGCGGTGAGCGGCCCGGGCGAGCTGCCCCGCCCGCCGGACGAGCGCGACGACGCCACCCAGGCCACGACCGCTCTGCTGGCGGACGCCGGGGTCTGGGCGGTGCGGGTGCACGCGGTCCGCCCCGCGGTGGACGCCGTCCGCGTGGTGCGGGCCTGGCAGCAGGCCGCCCGCGCCTCCGGGGCCGGCCGGCCCCGCGCGGCCGTGTCCGGTAGCGCCCCCGCGGCTGGACCATCCCGATGACCGCTCCGACCGGCGGTGTCCCGGCGGGCGGTGCAGCGGCAGACGCGGCCCGGCTCGACCGGATCGCCCTGACCGGCCTGCGCGTGCACGGCCGGCACGGGGTGCTGCCCGCGGAACGGGAGCTCGGGCAGTTCTTCGTCGTCGACGCCACGCTCTGGCTGGACACCGGCCCGGCGGCGGCCACCGACGACCTCACCCTCACCGTGCACTACGGCGAGCTGGCGCAGGCCCTCGCCGACATCGTCGCCGGCGAGCCCGTCGAACTGATCGAGACCCTGGCGCACCGGCTGGTCCGGGCCTGCCTGGCGGCCGACCCGCGGGTGGCCGCCGCCGAGGTGACCGTGCACAAGCCCGCCGCCCCGATCACCGTCGCGTTCACGGACGTCGCCGTGACGGTGGCCCGCTCCCGGGACGCCGCCGTGACCACGGGCCCTTCCCGGGAGGTGGCCGCGACGCGCTCCCGGGACGTCGCCATGGCCGCCGGGCCGTCCGCCGCGGGCGCGAGTGCGGGCGCGGGGCACGCGGTGGTCGCCATCGGTTCCAACATCGGCGACCGGCTCGCCCACCTGCGGGGCGCCGTCCGCGACCTGGACGCCGGGCTGGGCGTGCTCGCCGTCTCCGCCGTGTACGAGACCGAGCCGGTCGGCGGCCCCGAGCAGGACGACTACCTCAACGCGATCGTCCTGGTCGGCGCCGCGCCGCCGCACGACCTGCTCGCCGCGGCCCGCGCCGCCGAGCGGACCGCCGCGCGCGAGCGCACCATCCGCTGGGGCCCCCGCACGCTGGACGTCGACATCATCGCCTGCGGCGACACCCTCAGCGACGATCCGGAGATCCTGCTGCCGCACCCGCGGGCGCACGAACGCCTGTTCGTCTGCGTCCCCTGGCTGGACGTCGAACCGGACGCGATGCTGCCCGGGCACGGCCGGGTGGCGGAGCTGGTCGCGCGCCTCTCAGCGGTGCCGGGAGCGGCCGCGCTCCGGCGCACCCCGCACGGGCTCGGTCGGTGAGACCGACCCACATCCGTGATCTCCTCGCGATCGCGGTGGCGGTGGGGGCGCTCGTCTACGCGCTGTTGTGGTGGAGCTACCAGTCGCTCCCGCAGCTGCCGGCGACGGCGTCCGTCTCGGTACTGCTGGTCGGGCTGATCGAGCTGCAGACCGCGTCGCTGACCCGCCGCCGCCTCGCCGGCCGGCCGGGCACCCGCCCGATCCTGCCGCTGACCGTCGCCCGCCTCGCGGCGCTCGCCAAGGCGACGTCGGTCGTCGCCGCGGTGCTGGCCGGCGGGTGGACGGCCCTGCTCGCCTACACCGCCCCGCGGACCGACGAGTTCGGCACGGCGGGCGGGGACGCGCTGGCCGCCGGCCTGGGCCTGGGCGCGACGGTGGTCCTGCTGGCTGGTGGGCTCGTCCTCGAGCGCGTCTGCCGAATCCGCGACCACTGAGCGGACAACTCACTTCGGCTCACTTCGGCGGTGACCCTGCCGGGTTCCGTCGCCGGTTTCGCCGGCCGTAACTCGCTGTTGCCTGGGCGCTTGTCCATTGCGTGATTGGCCGGGCTACTCTGGGATGAGGTTGCTCGGATCTACCTCGACCAACGGCGTGCGTAGCTCGACTTGCCCAGGGTGCGGCAGAACCTGTCCTGAGTGTCATGGTTGTGGATGTCGCCGTCATCGTCGGTCTCGTCGTCGTGGCTACGTTGTCGGGTTCGCGTGGTGGGCGTGGCACGGCCGAGGTTGAACGGATCGACCAGGTCGGGGGGCGTCTGACGGGAAGGTGCGGGCGTGGTCGCTCAAGGCCGGGGTTCTCCCGCCGAGCCCGGTGCGGGCCGGGCTGGTGCAGGTGGCGGCACGGACCACGTCCCCTTCGAGGACGATCCGCGGCCTGGGGCGGGCCGTTCCGGGGGGGCTGTCAGTAATCCCACGCAGTCGGTCGGGGTGGGCCGTCCGCGGCAGGCCGGCGCCCGCCTGGTGACCTTCGGGAACCTGCGCACCGGCGGCCCGCGAACAGACCCGGGCGCGGCACCCCCGCCCGTTCCGCCGCAACCGGCCGCCCCGAGCTCTTCCCGCTTCTCGCCGGACGGCTTCCCGCCGGGTTACGGCCCACCGGCTGATGGCCCGCCAAGCCACGGTCCGGTCGGTTATGGTCCGCCGGTTTACGGCTCTCCGGGAGCCGGTCGTACCGGCGGCGATCCGTCCGGATTCGACCCCGCGGACATGGTGACCGCGCCGGCTACGGACGGCCCGGTAAGGCCGGCCCCCGCCGGCCCGCGCTCCGTCAGGCCGCAGCCCCCCGGGCCCCGGCGTGACCGGACGCCGCCGCCCTTCTCGTCCGGGGTGGACGATGACGAGCTCACGACGCGGCCGTCGGTGGGCCGGCCGCCGGGCCCCGCGAGGCCGTCCGGGCTGGAGCACGCGAGAGCGGCTGGACCAGCGCCCGTGAGAGCGGCTGGACCAGCGCCCGTGAGAGCGGCTGGACCAGCGACCGTGAGAGCGGCCGGGCCGGGGCCCGTGAGAGCGGCCGGGCCGGCGCCGCGGAGGGCGGCCGGGCTGGAGCCCGTTAGCACCACGGGCTACCAGGAGCGGGTCGCCGATCATCTCCCCGACGGGTACTCCGTACCGGGCGCGGGGTACCGCGGGGTGCCGGACGAGGGCTACCGCCGGCCGGGTGAACTGCACGAGCTGCCCCGTCGGTTCGACCACGACCCCGACGAGGCGGACGTGCCCGCCCCCCGGCGCCGCCGGAACCCCGTGCTGACGCTGGTCAAGATTGTCCTGGTCGGCGCGATGATCGTCATCGGTGTCTCGGTGGGCCGTGTGCTGGCGCTGCCCGGCGATCAGGGCAGCCTGTCCCGCATGGCGGACTGGGCCCGCGACAACCACCTCTCGGTCGTCGTGGACCAGGTCGACCGCCTCCGGTGACCGATCCGCGAACGGACCCCCTCGATCCAACCGACAGTGCCGCTGAGCTGTGGGAAACCGTCGGCACGCCAGGCTCCGGGCAGGCGGCCTCCGGGCAGGTCCGCGCTTACACCCCGTCCGGCGAGGCGGCTACCGTCATCAGGATGTCCCCGTCGACAGGCCGGGTCCCGGGCCCGCCCGGAACGCTCGCCCACTGGCTGCGCGCCCTGCCGGACGACACCCTGGTCCGGCTGTTCAGACTCCGGCCCGATCTCGCCACCCCGCCCCCGCCGGACTTCGACATCCTCGCGGCGCGGCTGGAGATCCGCGGCAGCGTGAGCCGGGCGCTGGAGCGGCTGGACACCTTCACCCTCGAGGTCGTCCAGGCGCTGACGCTGCTGCCGAGCCCGGTCTCCGTGGCCGAGCTGACCGCCTTCTGCGGCGGGCTCGACCTGCGTGCCGCCCTCGAGAGCCTGCGGGAGCGACTCGTCGTCTGGGGCCCGGACGAGGCGTTGCGCCTGGTCGGCGTCGCCTTCGACCTGCTGGGTGAGCGTCCGCTCGGGTTGGGGCGGCCGGTGCGGGCGTGCCTGGCCGGCTACCGGCAGGCGCAGCTCGCCCGGCTGGCGGCGGCCGTGGGGCTGCCCGACGCGGTGTCCGACGGGTTGTCCGCCAGCTCGGGTGGCCTCGGCGACTCGGACGACTCCGATCTCGATCTCGACTCCGAATTCCACCTTGGTGCCGGCAGCCATCCCGTCCGGCGCGAGAGCATGATCGAGATGGTGTCGGCCGCCTTCGCGGACCCCCACCGCGTCGCCGCCCTGCTCGACGGGTGCTCGGCGCGGGCGCGGCGGCTGGCCGAACGGCTCGCTGCCGGCCCGGCGCTGGGTGCCACCAGCGACGCCGAACGTCTGCTGAGTGTGTCCTCCGCCCGCAGCCCCGTCGAGGAGCTGCTGGCCCGCGGGCTGCTCATCGGCATCGAGCCGGGCACCGTCGAGCTGCCCAGGGAGGTCGGCCTGGTGCTGCGCGGCGCCGACCAGGCCGGGCCGCTGCATCCCGAGCCGCCTGAGGTCACCGGCCGCGAGGTGGGGGCGGGCGCCGTCGACCCGGCCGCCGCGCTGGCCGCCGACGCGCTGGTCCGCGCGGTCACCACGCTGCTCACCGCCTGGGGGAGCACCCCGGTCACCCCGCTGCGCACCGGCGGGCTCAGCGTGCGCGACCTCAAGAACAGCGCCCGGCTGATGGACGTCCCCGAGACCGAGGCGGCCGTCGTCATCGAGGCGGCGGCCGCGGCCGGGCTGGTCGACCTGACACCCGGCACCGACGTCCAGTTCGTGCCGACCAACGTCTACGACCGGTGGTGCACCGAGACGGTGGCCATGCGGTGGGCCGTCCTCGCCGAAGGGTGGCTGCGCTCGCCGTCGGCGGCCTGGCTGGTCGGCGGGCGCGACGAGCGCGGCCGGCAGATCGCCGCGATGTCCCTCGACGCCCGCCGTCCCGGCGCCCCGGACCTGCGCGCCGATGTGCTGCGCGCCGTCGCCGCCGCGGCGGAGGGCGTCGCGCCCACCCCCGAGTCGGTGCGCGCCCGCCTGGCCTGGCGTTCCCCGCGCCGGACGGGCCCGCTGCTCGACGGGATGATCGGCGGGACGCTCACCGAGGCCGAGGTGGTCGGGTTCACCGGGCGTGGCGCGCCCAGCACCCTCGGGCGGCTCGTCGCGCGCCGGCTCGCCGCCGCCGAGGCCGACGACCCGGGGCGTGGCTCCGGCAGGTCCCCGGCGGCCGACGAGGGGCTGTGTCGCCTGCTCGCCGACGCGATGGCCCCGCTGCTGCCCGAACCCGTCGAGGAACTGCTCATCCAGACCGACCTGACGGCCGTCGCCCCCGGCCCGCTCGTGCCGCGGGTCGCCGCCGAACTGTCCCGGATGGCCGACATCGAGTCCGCGGGCGCGGCCACCGTGTACCGCTTCACCGAGAGCTCGCTGCGGCGCGCGATGGACGCCGGCAGCTCCGCCGACGACCTCCACGACCTGCTGGGCCACCTCGCCCGTGGCGGCGTCCCGCAGTCGCTGACCTACCTGATCGACGACACGGCCCGCCGGCACGGACGGCTGCGGTCCGGGCCGGCCGCCTCCTACCTGCGCTGCGACGACACCGCGCTGCTCACCGAGGTCGTCGCGTCCCGGCGCACCCAGGCCCTCGCGATGCGCCGGGTGGCCCCGACGATCGTCATCTCCTCCCTGCCGGTGTCCGACCTGCTGGAAGGACTGCGCGCGGCCGGTTTCGCCCCGGTGGCGGAGGCCCCGGACGGGCGCATTGTGCTGGCCCGCCCGGAGGCGTACCGCACC